>CAMLLE010000156.1 GCA_946480555.1 uncultured Verrucomicrobia subdivision 3 bacterium | reverse complement strand
AACCCGATTCGACGGCTGCGGTTTGTGGTAGAGAAACGGACTGGGTTTTTCATGTTTTCGTGGTGCGATTCTCGTTTTCCGGCAACGTCAACGAGGGGTACGCCGCTTTTTGACCAGACTATGCGTGAAGCTAGCACGGTGCGGTAGTGATGAAATATGACGAGTGTCACATTGCTGACGGCGCGACGTCCGCGATTATACTCCGCAGCTCATTGCTTCCGGGCAATGGAATGCCAGCTCTCCAAAGATGCGACACTCGTCGTATAGGAACGGGCGCCGGGGTTGGGTAGTCTTCGGCGGCGCGGTGTTTCATCGGCGCAACCAGAGTTGGAAAGCATCCATGGAATCCATGATTCGAAAGTTGTTCGCCGTTAGCATTCTGACGGCAATGTTCCTGGCGGAAAGCCGGGCCGCTACGAACCCCATCCTTCAGGACGTGTTCACAGCTGACCCCGCGCCACTGGTGGTGGGCGACACGGTTTTTCTATACGTCGGCCACGACGAAGCGAAGGGCAGCCAGATGTTCAACATCACGGAATGGCTCTGCTACTCGTCGAAGGATCTCAAAACGTGGACGCCGCATGGCTCGATCATGAAGCCCACGGATTTCAAATGGGCGACCGGCGATGCGTGGGCAGCGCAGATGGTCCAACGGGACGGGAAGTTCTATTTCTACACGACGGTTCAGCACGGTGCGCCGCATGTGGGCAAGGCGATTGGAGTGGCTGTGGGAGAAAGTCCGTTGGGCCCGTTCAAGGACGCGCGCGGCACGGCACTGGTCACCGAGCGAACCACGCCGACGCCGTATGGCTGGGACGACATTGATCCGACCGTGTTGATTGATGACGACGGCACGGCGTGGATCGCCTGGGGCAATCCGGTTCTGCACATGGCGAAGTTGAAGCCCAACATGACGGAGTTCGACGGGCCGATCGAGAAGATCGCGCTGCCGAACTACACGGAAGGTCCATGGCTCTCGAAACGCAAAGGCATTTACTACATCACGTATCCGTCGCTCGCGCATCAAGGTTTTGGTGAGCGCATGTGCTATGCAACCGCAACGAACATCACCGGGCCTTGGACGTATCGGGGTTTCCTGACCGGCCCAGCGAAGAACAGCTACACGATTCATCCCGGCATTCTCAACGACTTCAACGGGCAATCGTACCTGTTTTATCACAACGCGACGCTGACACTGCCCGACGGCCAGACTGGCGCGCTTGGCCGACGCTCGGTGTGTGTCGAATATCTCTATTACAATCCCGACGGCACGATGCAGCCCGTGACGCAAACAGTGGAAGGCATCAGCATTCCGCCGAAGTCCGTGGCTGAGGCTTATCCAGATCCGGTTGATCATGGCACCACCGATTCCGGAGTGAAGATCACACAGTCCGCCGCTGGTTTTCCGTCGGCCTGGCCGGGAACACCTGCGATTGCGAGTGTGGCCAACCCGTTTCAGCAAACTCCCACGCCGGCCAGCTTCAATCGTGATGGCGGCGCAACGAACATCAGCCAGAGCTTCGTGGTAAAGCAGGACGTGAGGATGTCGCGCCTGAGTTTGTATGCCGGCGATGGCTTTGGAACTGACCCGAAGAATCCGCTAACGCTGGCGTTGTACGATCTGGGTCCAGCGGATGCAGCGACGAACGCGCCTTCGTATTCGCCTGAGTCGAACCTTCTGGGCAGGGGCAATGGCCTGCGCCTCGCCTATCAGCCGCAAGGTCCCGGTCTTCTGCACCTTGATTTTGATGCCGACAACCAGGTGGCGCTCAAGGCGGGTCACCGCTACGCGCTGGAGTTTCAGGGCGCGAAGAATTCCGCTGCGTTCTTCTGGCGAGTCAGCCGCAACGACGTTTATTCCGATGGCGCTGCGTATCGCGATAGGAAGCTCTCGAAAGAACGGGACAACCGCACCACCGATTTTGCGTTCGCCATCTACGGCCCATAGTCTTTTGCCGAAAACCATGACCAAATCATTCATCAACATCCGGGCTGGCGCGCTGCTGGCGCTTGTCACGTCGATTCAATTGAGCGCACTCGCTCAAACCAGCTCCGCAAATCCCAACCTGCTGTGGTACGACGAGCCGGCATCGCGATGGACCGAAGCGCTGCCCGTCGGAAATGGACGCATCGGCGCGATGGTCTTTGGCGGCGTGAGCGAAGACCGACTGCAATTGAATGAAGGCACGCTCTGGGCCGGCGGCCCTTACGATCCGGTAAATCCGCAGGCGAAGGAAGCGCTGCCACAGGTGCGCCAGCTGGTGAACGAAGGCAAGTATCGCGAAGCCGCGCAATTGCTGAGCGCGCGCGTCATGGCCAAGCCGCTCGGCCAGATGCCCTATCAAACGGTCGGGAGTTTGCATCTCACCTTCGCCGATGGAACGAACGTCAGCGATTACCGTCGCGAGCTGAATCTCGACACGGCCACGGCCACCACGGCTTACACCGCGAACGGTGTTCGCTACACGCGCGAGGTGTTTGCGAACGCGCCCGACAACGTGATCGTCGTGCGCCTGACCGCTGACCAGCGGCAGAAGATTTCATTCACGGCCGGAATGCGCACACCGATGCGCGGCGCGGCGGTCACCACTGACGGCGATGATACGCTCGTGATGAACGGAACGGGCGGCGACGCAAATGGCATCAAGGGACAACTCAAGTATCAGGCTCGCGTCAAAGTGATCGCAAAAGGCGGCAAGGTTTCCGCCGCTGACGGCAAGGTCACGGTGACCGATGCCAATGAAGTTGTTCTTCTCAGCACGGCTGCGACGAGCTTCAAACGCTTCGACGACGTGAGCGGCGATCCGGAAGCGATCGTGAAGAAGACGCTTGGCGCAGCCGCGAAGAAATCCTTCGCCAAACTTCAGGACGCGCACTTGAAAGACTTTCAGCCTTTGTTCCGCCGCGTAAGCCTCGACCTCGGGCGCAGCGATGCGATGAAGCTTACGACGGACGAACGCATCAAACAGTTTGCTGGCGGCAACGATCCGCAGCTCGCAGCGCTCTATTATCAGTTCGCCCGTTACCTGCTCATCAGTTGCTCCCGTCCCGGCGGCCAGCCGGCCACGTTGCAGGGGCTTTGGAACGAAAGCCTGAATCCGCCGTGGCAGAGCAAGTACACGATCAACATCAACACCGAGATGAATTACTGGCCCGCCGAGTCGGGCAACCTCGCGGAATGCGTCGATCCGCTGATCGAGATGGTGAAGGAGTTGACGGTTACCGGCGGCCGCACGGCGAAGAACATGTACGGTGCCCGCGGTTGGGTGGCGCATCACAACACAGACCTCTGGCGTGCAACTGCGCCGATCGATGGACCGAACTGGGGCATGTGGCCGACGGGCGGCGCGTGGCTCGCGTTGCACCTGTGGGACCGCTACGAGTTCGGCGGCGACAAGGCGTTTCTCAAAGAGATTTATCCCATCCTGAAGAGCGCGTCGGAGTTCTTCGTGGACACGCTGCAGGAAGATCCAAAGGGCAAATGGCTGGTGACGAATCCTTCCGTTTCGCCGGAAAACGGACATCCGTTTGGTTCGTCCGTTTGCGCCGGGCCGACGATGGATCAACAAATTCTGCGTGACCTGTTCGCCAACACCATCAAGGCCGCGGAGATTCTCGGACAGGACAAGGACTTCGCGAAGCAACTCACCGCCACGCGCGCCCGGCTCGCGCCGAATCAGATCGGCAGCAACGGTCAATTGCAGGAATGGATGGAAGATTGGGACATGCGCGCGCCGGAAATGCGTCATCGCCACGTCTCGCATCTCTACGGGCTATTTCCCGGCCGCGACGTGCATCGGCACGACACGCCGGAGTTTGCGAAAGCGGTGGCGAAGTCGCTGGACATTCGCGGCGACCGGGCGACCGGTTGGGCTACCGCCTGGCGCATCTGCCTCTGGACGCATTTGGGCGACGGCAATCGCGCTTATCAGATCATCAAGCATCTCATCACGCCCGAACTGACCTATCCGAACATGTTCGACGCGCATCCGCCATTTCAGATCGATGGAAATTTCGGCGGCGCATCCGGCATTGCCGACATGCTGATGCAAAGCCGCATGGGCACGGTGACCGATCCGCTGAACGCGGAGTTGAAGCCCGAGATCGAATTGCTTCCGGCGCTACCGTCTGCGTGGCCTGCGGGCAGCATGAAAGGACTGCGCGCCCGCGGCGGCTTTGAAGTGGACGTGACCTGGCGTGACGGAAAGCTGGTGGCGGCGCGAGTAAAGTCCATTCATAAAGGCAAGAAATCCGTAACCGTTCGCCATGGCGGACACGTCACGAAACTGGAACTCAAATCCGGCGGCGAGGTCTGGCTGGACGCCGACCTGCAACGCACCGCAAAACCAAAATAACTCAAGCCGTAAAACCCGTTCGCACTATGAAAACACAATTGATGTTGCTGGGCATTGCTGCGTTGCCGCTGTCATTGCTGGCTGCTGATGTCACCGGCTCCTGGAAGGCCGAGTTCAACACGCAGCGCGGCCTGCAAAAATACACCTTCACGCTCAAGCAGGACGGCTCGAATGTGACCGGCAAGGCCAGTGTGGAAGTCGAGGGCGAGAAGCGCGTAGCCGATTTGCTGGAAGGAAAGGCCGCCGGCGAAACCGTGTCGTTTGTCGAGCTGCTGAGAATCCGGGACAACGAAATTCGCGCGACCTTCACCGGGAAGATTGCCTCGGAGAACGAAATCAAGTTCACGCGTCAGGTTGGCGATTTCGGTTCCTCGGAAGCGACCGCCAAACGTGATGGAGCGGTCGCGCAAGCGCAGGCTGAACCGGCGAACCCAGAAGCGCGGCCCGGCCGCCGCGGAGGATTCGGCGGACCAATTGTGCTGGGGCCGGACGACAAGGAGGCATTTGCCAAGCCGGCGGATGGCTTCGACCGGGTTCGCGAGGGCATCGAGCACGGCAAATTGGAGCGCGTCGATTACGATTCCAAAACCATCGGCGCGAAGCGTTGGATGGAAGTTTACACCCCGCCCGGTTACTCGAAGGAGAAGAAGTATCCGGTCCTGTACCTGTTGCACGGCATCGGCGGCAACGAGATGCGCGAGTGGACGAAGAACGGCGCGGCGAACGTGATCCTGGACAACCTGATCGCGGAAAAGAAAATCACGCCGATGATCGTGGTGTTCCCGAACGGCAACGCCACCACGAATCCGGCTGCGGGCGGTCGCGGTCCGCGGCGCGGCGGGCCTGGTGGCGGCGATCCTGCCGCGCTTGGCGGCGATGGCTGGGGCAAGGATTTCGAGAACGATCTGCTCAAGGACATCATTCCGTTCATTGAGGCGAATTACTCCGTTCGCGCCGATCGCGAGCATCGCGCGCTGGCGGGACTTTCGATGGGCGGCGGGCAATCCTTGAACTTCGGTTTGGGCAACCTGGATGTGTTCGCGACGGTGGGCGGGTTCTCCTCGGCCCCCAACACGCGCCGTCCGGAGACGCTCGTTCCCGATCCTGAAAAGGCGAAACAACAGCTGAAGCTGCTTTGGATTTCGTGCGGCAACAAAGACGGATTGATCCGCAACAGCCAGAATGTTCATGCCTATTTGAAGGAGAAGAACGTTCCGCACATTTACCACGTGGACGACAACGCGCACGACTTCAAGCATTGGAAGAACAGCCTCTATTGGTTCTCGCAGCAGATCTTCAAATAACCGAAACGGTCGCGCGCCCTTGAACGAACCCAAGTCTGAAGCTCAAAACGACTGATATGAAAACCGCACTTTGCACTGTTGCGCTGCTCGCCGCTGTTTCGGCTGGGGCGCAAACGAACACAACTGAAGCGCCGGTGGACGACTTCAAGCCTTCGGTCTTCAATCAACCGGGCCAGCAGTATCCGCAGGTGAATTCGCAGGGCTACGCGCGGTTTCGCGTCGTCGCTCCTCAGGCCCAAAGCGTGCGCGTCAGTCTCGGACTCGGCGGCGACGGCCGCGCCGGCACGGCGTTGGTGAAAGGCGAAGATGGCGCGTGGACTGGCGCGACGTCGAGGCCGCTAGACGAGGGTTTTCATTATTACCGGCTCACCGTGGACGGCGGGACGTTCAACGATCCCGGCGCGCTGAATTTCTACGGTTCCACGCGATGGGAGAGCGGCATCGAAGTGCCGGCGCACGATCAGGATTTCTACGCGCTCAAGGATGTTCCGCACGGGCGGATTCAGATGGTCCTGTTTCCTTCCAAGCTTACGAACAGCGTGATTGCCCGGCCGGCTTACGTTTACACGCCGCCCGATTACGACAAGGACACCACGAAGCGTTACCCGGTGCTTTACCTCCAACACGGTTGGGGCGAGAACGAATACGCCTGGTGGAATCAGGGTCGCGCCAATCTCATCATGGACAACCTGATCGCCGAGAACAGCGTAAAGCCGTTCATCATCGTGATGACCTACGGATTGACCAACGAAGGGCCAGGCCCCGGCGGCCGCCGCGGACGCCCTCCTGGCGCGGGTGGAACCAATGCTCCGGCCGGTCCGCCGTCCAATCCGTTCGATGCCGCGTCGAAGATGTTTGAAACGGTGCTGTGCAACGAACTGATTCCTTACGTTGACGCGAATTTCCGGACGCTGTCCGACCAGCCGAATCGCGCGATGGCCGGATTGTCGATGGGCGGCGCGGAGACGCGCTACATCACGTTGCGTCATCTCGATTTGTTTTCGCACATCGGCCTGTTCAGCGGCGGCGTGATCACGACCAACGACGTCAACAACACGCCCGGCTTCCGCGAGAAGGTGAAAGTGGTATTCGCCAGCGCCGGCAGCCGTGAGAATCCGGACCGCATCAAGGCGAATCACGAAGGGCTTAATTCCATCGGCGTGAAAAACACAATGTACGTTTCGCCGAACACCGCCCATGAGTTCCTGACATGGCGTCGCAGCTTGCGCGAATTCGCACCGCTGCTGTTCCGGAACTGAACCATCGCTCAAGCATCGCAGGAAACTTGAATATGAAGACTCGCTCGAAGTTCAGCTCACGGTTGCCGCTCGTTTCAGCGGTGATGCTTGCCATCGCCAGCTCGCAAGCCGCGGACAAACCCTCGCTCAAGGACGCCTACAAAGATGATTTCATGATCG
>CAMLLE010000155.1 GCA_946480555.1 uncultured Verrucomicrobia subdivision 3 bacterium | reverse complement strand
CCTTCACTTTATACCCGGACGGGACGGTGGATGGCCCTGGATAATGAGTTTACCTGGGACGACGCGCTGGGAGGTGAAGCCGTGGCGCAACGGGTGAAGGGACTTTCGCTGCTCAGTTCGCGCATGGATGCCGTGGCGGAACCGGATGCCGCACTGGTTTATTGCGAATGGATTATGGAGTTCAAGAACGTGTCGCCGCAGCAACGCGAAGCCCGTGCCCAGATTGCGCTTCCGCCCGGAGCAGTGGTGTCGCGCGTGACGTTGTGGATTGATGGCGAAGAACGGGAAGCAGCGTTTGGTGGGCGCAGCCAGGTGCGAAAGGCGTATCAGGAGGTCGCCGTTCAGCAGCGGCGCGATCCCGTCCTGGTAACAACCTGCGGTCCTGATCGTGTGTTGATGCAGTGTTTCCCCGTGCAGCCATCCGGAGGCGTGATGAAGGTGAAGCTCGGCATAACCGCGCCGCTGCTGTTGGAAGCCGCAGACCGTGGGCAGTTTGTCTGGCCGCAGTTTCTGGAACGCAACTTCGCCATTGCTGCCAGCCTCAAGCACGATCTCTGGATCGAATCGCCGCGGCAGTTGACCAACGGCAAGGCTGAAGCCGCGAAGCCTGTTTCACCGGACCGCCCGTTTGCATTTCGATATTCAGCGCACGAAAGGGATTTGTTCGAACGCGCGCCTTCCGTAACCGTGCATCGGCCCAGCGATGTTTCAGAAGTCTGGACTCCCGCGAGTGAAACGGGAACAGCCATTCGCCAATGGATGGAGGGGCGGCCATCCGGTTTTCCGAAACGGCTGGTCATTGCGGTCGATGGTTCGGAAGGAATGAAACAGCACGTGAAGGAAATTGCGAAGGCGGTGGCTCAACTGCCCCAAACGACCGAAACGATGCTGCTCGTGGCGTCGGATCGCGCTCGAAATGCTTCAGCCGGCGTCCTCGGATTTCAGCGGGAAAGCTTGGAAGAGATTGGGCAGCGACTGGAACGCATATCCTGCGAAGGGGGGCAGGATAACCTGCCGGTGCTCGAAGCGGCTTGGGACACGGCGGCGTCAGTTGAAAACGGTGTGGTGTTGTGGGTCCATGGAATTGAACCGGTTCTGCTGTCGGCAGAGAGTGGAATGCGCCAGCGCATGGAGCGAAATCTGACCCGGACGCGACTGCTGGAGGTGCAGACCGAAACGGGGCCGGATCGTGTGATCGAAAAGCTGGATGGCCTGGCTTCGCTGCAACGGGTGCCGCGGATGGGATCGTTGTCTGACGACTTGGTGCGGCTCTTTGGGCAGTGGAGCGGCGCGGGAAAGATCTTCGAGCTCAAACGAGAACTGGCTTCAAGTCAGCCCAACGTCCCGCGCGTGAGCCGACACATCGAGCGATTGTGGGCGCGCGATGAAGCGGCGCGCCTGGCGGCCGTGCACAAGCCCGACGAGGCGGCGGAATTGGCGGCAAAGAACCAGCTCGTCACGCCGCTCACCGGTGCTGTCGTTTTGGAACGAAAGGAGCAATACGACCGGCACGGGCTTACACCAGCTGATCCTGGCACCGTGCCGTCCGTTCCTGAGCCAGGCGTTTTGACTCTATTCGGCGTTGGAATCGTTGCGCTGATTCTGAAGCGCCGTCGTGTTCGACCTTGGGCGTGAGTTGCGAATTTACGAATCGCGCCTCACGCAATCATGTGGCAGAACATCGCGTCGCGAAGCTTGGGTTCGAACCACGTGCTTTTCGGCGGCATTATTCCGCCGGCGTCGGCGATCGTCATCAGATCTTCAATGCTCGTGGGGAACATGGAGAACGCGCAGGCGTATTCGCCGCTGTTCACCAGTTTCTCCAATTCGCCCGTGCCGCGGATGCCGCCGACAAAGTTGATGCGCTTGCTCGTGCGCGGATCGGTGATCCCGAAGACTGGATCAAGCACGAACTTTTGCAGGAGGGTTACGTCGAGTTTCTCGATGGGATCGTTCGTCGCCGCGAACTGCGGGCGGAAGTGCAGTGTGTGCCATTTACCCTCGAGGTAAAGCGCGAGCTCATGTTTGCGCGAGGGAGCAGGGGAGCTGCCCGACGTAATGACGAAAACGGCGTCGAGCTTCTGCAGCAATTGCTCGGGGGAAAGGCCGTTCAGATCCTTCAACACCCGGTTGTAGGGAAGAATCTGCATCTGATTGTGCGGGAAGATCACGGTCAGGAACTGGCTGCTGTGACCGGCGCCTTTCCGGCTTTGATAAACGCGCCCCGCCGCGGCGCTGCGGTGGTGGCCGTCGGCAATGTAAAGGAAGGGGATCTTCGTGAATTCGGATTCGATCAGAGCAAGATCGCTCGGTTGATTGATCACCCAGGAGGTATGGCGAACGCCATCGGCCGCGGTGAAATCGATGTCCGGCTTCTCCGCAGTTTTCCGGGCTGTGAACGCATCGAGAGCCGCAACCGCGCGGTAAGTAAGAAACACCGGTCCAGTTTGCGATTCCAGCGTCTCAATGTGCCGGACGCGATCGTCCTCTTTGTCCGGCCGCGTGAACTCGTGCTTCTTGATCGTGCCTTTCAGGTATTCTTCACAACTGGCAGCGGCCACCAGCCCGATTTGGGAATGTTTTCCCATGACCTGGCGGTAGAGATAATAGCACGGTTGCGTGTCCTGCTTCAGCGCACCTTGGTTGATCAACTTTTGAAAATTTTCTTTGCCCTTCGCGTACACGGACGCCGAGTAAAGATCGGTGCCGGGCGGAAGATCGATTTCCGGTTTGCTGACGTGCAGAAAGCTGAGCGGATTGCCGGCAGCGATCTGCCGCGCTTCCTCGGACGACATCACGTCGTAGGGCAATTCACAAATCTGCGCCGCCAGTTCCGGCTTTGGGCGCAATGCTGCAAAAGGTTTAACGGTGGCCATGAGGGGGCGGAAGATAACGTTTCAACTGACGAACGCACGAAGAATTTGGAGGCGAAAACCGAAATGATCCAAACCGCCGCGGGACGGAAAAAATCAGGAAATTCTGCGGATTGGAACCGGTTGCAGCAGCGGCTCGACGAGAATGACCTGCGCCAGCTGTTCGCTGATCGCCAGGCGGGCGTTGCAGACCTGGCAGATGAGATTGTTGCGGGAGGTGATGAGCTTCACGATCTGATCTTCGCACAGGCCGATCTCCCGGAGACGATTCTGAACTTCCGGACCGGCGCAAAGCTGTTTGATGCGAACAGCTACACCGGCTTGCACGCGGCTGAGCGGGCAGAGTTCGCAACGTGGCTCTTCGCAGTGGTTCGGTGTCGGCTCGTGGCTCACGCGCAATACAATGCCGGTTCGGTGGTTTGGCCGACTAACCCGGTTTTGCGTTTTGCTGTTCCCGAATTGCAATCGCAGGACTTTGAAGCCTGCTCTGCTGCCCAAAAGAAAACCGCCTGCCGTTTGGCAGGCGGTCGAAATCCCGGGCGACGCGGATCGGATAATCAGCCCACGCCAACGCGTTTGCCTTCGTTTTTGAGCTTGTACTGCTCTTTGATCCACTTGAAGGTGGCGGCCAGGCCCTTATCCAGCGAGGTGTTGGGTTCCCAGCGGAGCACCTTTTTGATGAAGGTATTGTCGCTATTCCGACCGGCAACGCCTCGGGGAGCATTCAAGTCGTAGGTGCGCTTGAGCTTTACGCCCGCGATCTTTTCGACTTTGGAAAGCAGCTCATTGATGGAAACCAGCTCGCTGGAGCCGAGATTGATTGGCGTGGCGATCAGTTCATCCGAGTGCATGATCATGTCGATGCCCTTCACGCAATCGTCGATGTACATGAAGCTGCGGGTCTGGTGGCCGTCGCCCCAGATGTTGATTTCTTTTTTTCCGGTGTCGATGGCCTCAATCACTTTGCGGCACATGGCGGCGGGAGCCTTTTCGCGTCCGCCGAACCACGTTCCGTGCGGTCCATACACGTTGTGAAAACGGGCAATGGTGGTTTTCATGCCGCGCTCGTGCCAGTATTCCTGGCAGAACATTTCCGAAACGAGCTTCTCCCAGCCGTAACCGCGCTCGGCCATCGCGGGGTAAGCATCGGATTCCTTGAGCGCGCGAACTTTCGGGTCCTGCTGCAGGAGCGTGTTGTAAGCGCAGGCAGACGAAGAGAAGAAATAGCGGCGCGCACCCGCGTTGTAGGCCGCTTCGACCATATGGGTGTTGATCAGGATGGAGCGCAGGCATTCGACGCGGAAGCGTTCGATGAAGCCCATTCCGCCCATGTCAGCGGCGAGGTTATAGACTTCCACCGCACCTTCGCAGACGCGTTTGCAATTCTCTTCGTGGCTGACATCGAGGCAAAGATTCTGCACGCCCGGGACGTGGAGATACCATTCGTAGAGCGGCTTCTTGTCCACTGCGCGGATATTGGTGAAGCCCTTCTTGCTGAAGTAGAGCGCCAGGTTGCCACCAATGAAGCCACCGGCTCCGGTGATGACAATCAGATCGTCCTTCTTCAACGGCGGATCTTTTTCAACAACTCGTTTCTTTTCCATAAAGTTTGTGGTCGGTTAAGCGGTGCATAGTGTTTGAAATTCAAAGATGGCTGGCAACTTCGGAATGCCAGGCAATTCCTGGAACGTCTCCGGCCTCTCATTGCTTGGTCTGCGCAGGCTGGAAAATTTGCGACAGGCTTGAATCCGCGTTGTGATGCCGGGGCATGTGCTGAGACTTTCGAATGCGAAGTTCAAGTCCGTGGGCGCCGGCTCCGGAGGGTCCATCCAGAGCGGGCTTGGTGGGGAATTGAATCTCGTTCATTGCTTCAATGAGTTTTGCGGTGTCTGTGGTTTTTCGCACTGGTATAGCGCCTGCAGCTTAGAAAGTGCCGGAGCCGAAACCGAACGGAGAAACTCTGGCAGGAATGACTGCAACCACTGTTACACCTGGAAACAAGATTGTGAGAAGCTCGGCGGGAATTCGACTTCCCGCGCCCGAACTGTCCGAACGTGCGGAAACGCTGGATCGCAAGCTGCGCAACGTAATCTCCCGGCTGTCCGACACGGTCCGCACTTCGCAGCTGATCTCGCTCAACATCTCGTTGCTCGCAGTTCGCAGCACGCAGAATCTGGACGCCAACAACGCCGCCATTCAAGTGGTCGCCCAAGAAATCCAGCGCCTGAATCTGGAATCTGACGGGAGTATTGCCGAACTGCACACCATCCTCGCGCGCGTGCATCTGCTGACGCAGACCATCAATCGCGCCGGGAGGCAGCGGATGCTCTCACAGAAAGTCATGAAGCTCTTTCTCGTGCAGCAGATTCGGGGCTCTGCTGAGATCCGGGAGGAGATGGCTGGTTTGACGAAGGAGTTTGAAACAACCCTTCAGGATCTGCTGCGGCTCGAATTGAACACGCCGGAAATCCACAGTCAGCTGAGCCGCGCCGCTGGGAGCTGGAAGTCGTTTGTCGCTGCCATTGGCGACTGCGACATTGATGCTGCCATTCCGCTGAATGAACAGGTTCTGGCGGAGGTGAACCGTTGCGTGCAATTCTATGAAGCGCTGGCTGGAACGGCGGGACAGTGAGAAAAACGGTGACGCCATCCTGGAAATCCAAAAGAAAGTGGCGTGTATTCCGCGCCTTTTCCTGTGCGGGAAATTGGAATCAACGCAAGGACGCGAGGACGCAAGGGTGCGACGTGATCCGGATTTCTCCAACGCCCTCCCCCAAGCCCTCTCTCGTCCGATGGGAGCGGTTGGCCGAAGGCCGGGTGAGGGTTCCATCCTCCGCTTTTCGGAAACAACTTTGAGAATCACTATAATAATTCATCCGGCCGATGGCAGGCCGAGCAACACGCGCTGGCGTTGCTGAAATGTGCAGCAGCTGGTGTAGCCAGCCGATTTCGCCAGCTGAACTGCTTCACGAAAGGCGTGACCAACTTCTCCCGGCGCGTGGGCATCCGAGCCGAATGTGATCGGCACACCAAGTTCGTGCGCCAGTTGCAGAATTTCGCGGCTGGGGTAAATCTCCCGGCAATCCTTTCGCAAGCCCGCTGTGTTCAGCTCAATGGCGCAGTCGTTTGCTTTGGCCGCTTTCAAAAACCGACGATACAGCGCGGCGCAATCGCCAGACGGCCGATGGCCGAACTTCTTTGGCAGATCAGCGTGGCCGATGATTTGAAACAGCCCCGTCTCGGCCGCGCACGCCAGGCGCTCGAAGTAAATGCTCCAGACTTCGAACGCGTCCCGGTGTTTCCATTCGCTCAGCATGTTGGGATTGTCGATGGCCCATGAATCGGAAACGTAATGTACGGAGCCGATCAGGTAATCCCACGGATGCTTTGTGGCGAGTTCCCGAATCCATTCCTCATGGCCCGGCAAATAATCCACCTCCAACGCGAGGCGGATGGTGAGTTGCGGGAATTCGCGCTGCGCGCGCCGCACCTGGTCGACGTAATCAGACAACTGATCCAGCCGCATCCGCCAATCGTCGAAATCATCCTGACGCATCGGAGAATGATCGGAGAAACCGATTTCGGTCAGACCGTAACGCACCGCTTCGCGAGCGTAATCCGCGGGTTCGCCGGTCGCGTGCCGGCAAAGCGGTGTGTGCATGTGCAGATCAGGTGGCAAAGCCATGAGCGGAGTTTCCGGTTTGGAATTCTTTCAGTCGAATAGATTCTCGGGCCGGACCATTCTTCCGAGAAGGGAACGAAATAGTGACAGCTGATGGCTGGAGTCTCCTGAACCGGGCATCCGTGGAAGCGGCGACCTCGCCTCGGCGCTTTTTCGGAATGAAAGGAAGCGTGCGAAACGCACGCCGCAGCCAAAGCATTTCCGCGCCTGATTTCAAGCTTGCGTTTTGAAGGTGCGACCGGAAGATTGCACGCCCTATATGGAATCTGACGTCACGCAATCCGCCGCTTTTTTCAAAGCTTGGGCATGGGCTGAAGCTCATCGCAAACAACTCCTGATGGGCATTGCCGGATTGGCGGTCGCGGGCGTCGCGGTCGGGTTCTACATTTCGCGGAATCATCAGAAGCAGGTTTCCGCCAGCGAAGCGTTATCTGTCATCGCCACCGGCCGGCCGGCGACTGCCGCGGAGTTTCAGAAGGTTGCCTCGGACCACGCCGGAACCAGCGCGGCTGAACGCGCTTCTCTTCTGTCGGCTGGAAGGTTCTTTTCCGAAGGCAAATATGTCGAA
>CAMLLE010000154.1 GCA_946480555.1 uncultured Verrucomicrobia subdivision 3 bacterium | reverse complement strand
TAAATTTCGAGGAACCTCGTTCAGAAATGACATCGAGCATCCAACCTCGAACTCTCAATGAAAGTTGAGCGCTGATTGTTGAATGTTCTGTCTTCCCTCGGAGCCTTTGACCGGCTCAACGTTTCATTTCGAATTGGCGGTCCAGCGTTCCCAATCGGTCAGGAACAACTGTTCGGGCACCAGATCGCCGGCGACGACGCGCAGCGGGAATTTGCGGGGCGGATCGAATTTGCCATCTGAAGTTTTGGTCAGCATTGTGCCCACCGCCAACGCGCCCCAGCTTTCGTTTCCGGAACGCACGATTTCGGATTGGAAGCGCTGGTCGAGCGTGCGCGGCGTCAGGTGCAATCCATGAATCGGCCGGATGCGGTCGTTCACCGCGAAGAAGCTTTCGCTGTCGTTATCCGGACCGGACGGAATGGCATCGAGCGTGATCCAGAGGCATTGATGATTGCCGTACCACGCCACAGCGAACGGCACATCGCTCATGAGCATTTCCTCCGGACGGAACCACTTGGCGGAATGTGCGAACGAAGGCGGAAAGTAGGGGGGATACTGCAGCGGGCTGGTGCGCGGCGGCAGGACGGCCATGACCAGCGGCGCGCCGACCAGCAAAATCAGCAGGACACGAATGGCCTGGCGTACCGGCAAGGCGGGAACCTGGATCTGCTCCAGCAACACCTGGAAAAAACCAGCGGCGTACACCGCGATGAACGGCAACAGCAGCACGAGGTAATTCTCTGAATTCACCCGCGGCGCATCTTCCGAAAGCTGCGTCCGACCCAGCACCTGGACGACGTAAAGCACGGCGATGCAGCCCACCAGCCAGTAGCGGCTCTGGCGGATCAGCGGCTTGCGGAATCCGAGCATCAGCCCGACGGCAAACAGGCCGAGGATGAAGCCGCTGCCGACCGTGAACAGTTCCTCCTGCAGCACGATGCGGCTGTTCATCACGAATTTGATCAGGATGGCGCGGACAGAAAATTGCAGCGTGGGATCAAGTGACCGGTCGAGACGGTGTTCGGTCAGCAAACTCAGCCCTTTAAAGATGTCGTAGCTGGCCGTTCCCAACGGTGCGCCGCACACGCTCATGTTGCGCCAGATCCAGGGAACAAACACCGCTGAGAATGCCGCGGTCAGCACCAGCGCCATCGAAACCCGCCGTTCACCGCCCAACGCGGCGACGAAGACAAGGGCCGGCAGCAGCAGCCACATCGTGCCGTAACGGGTCAATGCGGCGAGCCCGAGCAGCAAACCGACGCACACAGCCATCAAGACCGGCCACGTTGAACCCCGCTTGGGTTCCAGCACTTCCTGCTGCGCGGAAATCAGGCAGAGGCCCGCGCCCATCACAAACACCATCAACAGCATTGTCGATAATCCGGACGCGCTGAAGCGCCAGAGAATGTCGGAGGCGAGCACCAGCAGCGTGGCTGTAATGCCGACAGAATGATCGAAGAGCCGTTTGCCACAAAGGTAGGTCAATGCGGCGATGCCGATGAACAGCAGCTGGTTGAACCAGTGTATGAGGAAGTCCGGCTGATAACGGGCGAAGCGCCCTTGCGCCGACCAGAAGGGTCTCCCGGTCTCCATTGCATAATTGAACGGCAGCACCTTCATCAGTCCGGCCAGCACCACCGGATACACCGGCGGATTCGCAATGTCCGGATGTTTGTCCCGCAACAGCACCGCATCGCGCGCGGGAATGGAATTCGTGCCGGCTAATTCGCGGTTGTGATCGCCGATGAGCGCGAGACTGAACGGGCGGATGGCTGAGGTGGTGTAACCCTTGCCGTCGGCCAGGTTGCGCCCCAACTGCGCCGAGTCCATCGCCTCCTGGGTGCCGAAGTTCCGCGCCACGCGCAAATTGTAGATGACCAGTCCGGCAATGAGCGTGAGGACGATCAGCGCATAACGGATGTAACGGGGCCCGGCGCCGGTCTCGATCTTGTGAATGATATCCTGCAGGAATGGCATTAAAGGTTCTCCAGGTTGTAAGTGTGTAATTTCCGGTGCAGCGTGCGGCGGCTCATCCCGATCTTCTTCGCGGCGAGCGTGCGGTTGCCGTTGGTTTCCTTGAGTGCGCGAATCAGCAGCTGCTTCTCAGCTTCTTTCACGGTCAGGTCGTTCCGCGCCAGCATCCGTTGCGGATTTCCCTCGGCATCCGCGGCGGCATTGCGGACGGAAGCGGGAAGATCGCGCGCAGAAATGCGTTCGCCACGGCAAAGCACCACCGCGTGTTCGATCGCCGTCCGCAATTCACGGACATTGCCCGGCCACGCATAAGCCAGCATCAGGTCCATCGCGTCGGCGGTGAAATCATTGATCGGTTTGTTGTTTTCCTTCGCGAACTCGCGCAGGAACGCCTGCGCCAGGAGGGGAACGTCGCTGACGCGCTCGCGCAAGGGTGGCAGCGTGATCTCAAACACCTTCAGCCGCCAGTAAAGATCGTCCCGGAACTGCCTGGCTTTCACGAGTTCCGCCAGGTCCTTGTTCGTGGCCGCAATTACCCGCACATCCGAGCTCAACGTCTTGCTGGAGCCAACCCGCTCGAAGGTTCGTTCGCCCAGGAACCGCAGCAGCTTCACCTGGACCGAGGCGTCGATCTCGCCGATCTCGTCCAGGAACAATGTTCCGCCATGCGCCTGTTCGAAGCGCCCGATGCGCCGTTCGTGCGCGCCGGTGAATGCGCCTTTTTCGTGTCCGAACAACTCGCTCTCCAGAAGCGTGGGCGTTAATGCCGCGCAATGCACGGCGACCATTGGCTGCCTGGCGCGCGGGCTCAACTGATGAATCGCTTTCGCAATCATCTCCTTGCCCGTGCCGCTTTCACCCAGCAACAACACGGATGTCCGGGCGGGCGCGACCTGCTTTACCAGCTCAAAGATTTCGCGCATGACCGGCGCTTCGCCGATGACATTCTCGATGCCGAACTTGGATTGCAACTGCTGGCGCAGATTGACGTTTTCCGCCTCGAGATTCTGCTGTCGCAACGCCCGCGCGATCCGCATTTCGAGTTCATCGATCTGCATCCGGCCCTTCGCGATATAGTCGTCCGCGCCGCGTTTCATCGCCTCGACCGCGATTTCCTCCGAGCCATAGGCGGTCATCAGGATGCAGATGGGCGGTTTGGAAAGGGACTTCGCGCGGGCGATGAGCT
This sequence comes from uncultured Verrucomicrobia subdivision 3 bacterium, assembly GCA_946480555.1. Next base: position 3,988 of record CAMLLE010000154.1, on the reverse strand, counting down.
TCAGGCCATCTTCGCTCGGAAGGCGGAAATCGGTGAGCAGCACGTCGAAGTTCTCGCGCTCGAGCAGATCCATTGCGGACTTCGCGTCGTCGGCCAGGTAAACGTCGTAACGATCCTCCAGCGCGGCGCGCAAACCTTCGCGCGTCGGCTTCTCGTCATCTACAATGAGCAATGTTGGAGTCACGGTTGAATCCGGAAAACGTGAGGGGCAAGCACAAGCCGGTCAACAGCGATACTCCGCCCATCACGCCCGGCGCATCGTAAAGGCTCGCGCGCAAACGGCGCAATTCATTCCTGCGGCGCTTCGAGCAAACGCGGCTTGCGTTCGTGCAGCGGAAGCCAGATGCGAAAAGTCGTGCCGCGTCCGGGCTGGCTTTCCAGATCGATCCGGCCGCCGTGGGCCCGGACGATGCGTTGCACGATCATCAGGCCCAGGCCGGAGCCTTTTTTCTTCGTGGTGAAGAACGGCTCGAAAATTCGGTTCAACTTCTCCTCCGGAATTCCCGCGCCCGTGTCCGCGACGCTCACCCAAACGCCATCCGAGCCTTCGCCGGTCTGCAGCGTCAGCGTGCCGTTGCGCGTCATGGCTTGCATGGCGTTTTTCACCAGATTCACGAGCACCTGCTGCATCTGGAGCAGATCCAGCGGCGCATTCGAAAGATGCGGCGCGGGTTTTGAGACGACTTGCAGGCCTCGGTTCTCCAGTTCCGGACGCAGCAGCTCCAGCGTCTTCTCAACCGCCTCATTCAACGATGCGAGCTTCAATTGCGGCGGCGCCGGACGAATGGCTTGGAGGAACTGCGTGACGATGTAGTCCAGCCGGTTGATTTCGCCTTTGGCGACGGCAAGGTACTGCTCCAGGCGCGCCGCCGAATCCAGCGCCGGCTCCGTGGAAGTTTTCGTAAGCCGTCCTTTCGCAGCCGGCCGCGGCGAATCCATTGTGTTCGCGCCGAACTTCTTCAACTCGCGCTCCATCAACTGCAGATGAATGTGCAGCGCGTTGAGCGGATTCCCGATTTCATGCGCGACACTTGCCGCCAGCAAGGTCAGCGCCTGGATGCGCTCGCTTTCAATCGCTTCGAATGTCTTCTGCCGCGCTTCGGTGGCGTCGTTCAGAATCAGCGCCAGTCCGGAACTGCCGGCCGCTTCGCCATCCAGCGGCGCGACATAGAGCCGGAGAAATCGCGGCCGCGGATAATGGACTTCGAATTCGTGCCGCACGACGCGCTGCCCGCCTTTCACGTCCATTTGCAGCACTTCCTTCCAGTTCAACTCCGGGATGAAGCGTCCGATCGGTTCACCTTCGATGTTGCCCTGCAGTCCCACGAGCCGCGTCACGGCCTGGTTGAAATAGAGAATGCGTTCCTCCTCATCGACCACGAGCACGCCGTCTTCGATGGTATTGAACAGGGTCTCGAGAAAACTGCGTTCGCGCGCGAGGCGTTGGACGACGGTCTGAAGTCCTTCCGTGTCGAGACGGCCAATCCGGCCGAGCACCTTGTCGAGAAAACTGGATTTGGGTGGCATTGAGAAGGGCAGTGTGAATTGTCCGTTGTCAGCACCGTGACCGCAGGCGCGATCAGAACCATTTCCGCTTTTTGAAATACCAGTAGGTCGCCACCGTGGTGACGCCCGTCACTGCGATCGCGATGTGATACGCGTGCGGCAGCTTCATCTCCTTCATCTGGTCGCCGAAGTTCATGCCGTACCAGGTGCCGATCATCATCAGCGGCGTGGTGATGACAGTGATCAACGTGAGCAGCTTGACCACTTCGCCCGTCTGGTTGGACGACATGTTCAAATAAACCTGGAGAATGCCGGTCAACGAATCCGTGTAGCTTTGCGCCAGTTCGGAAATCTGAAACAGCCCGTCATAAACGTTCCGGTAATACGGCACCATGTGTGCACGGATCAGCTTGAACTCGCCGCGGGCGAATCGTGCCAGCACTTCCCGCTGCGGGCCGATGATCTGCCGCAGGTGCAGCACTTCCTTTTTGATCTGGATGATGCGGTTGAGCGTTTCCTTGGTGGGCGTTTGCAGCGCCTGGTTTTCCAGTTCCGCGATCTCCAGCGAGAGCTCATCCAGCGCCGGCTTGTAGTTGTCCACGATCGAATCGAGCAGCGTATAAGCCACCCGATCGGGGGCGCGGGCGATGTGAACCGTGCTCTTCACGGCCTGTTCTTCCGTGGCCGAAACGCTCTTCAACGGCGTCTCGTGATACGTCACGAGGAAGTTCTTCCCGAGAAAGAAGTTCAACTCCTTGGTCGCAAACACGCCGTCCTTGCGGCTGTAGTCCACGGCATGAATCACCATGAACAAATACGGCGTGAACCGGTCGTCCTCCTTGGGCTGGTATTCGATGACCTTGGGCGACGGGCTGATCATCACGCAATCTTCGATCGAGAGCGGATGGAAATGGAACACGTCTTCGAGCACGTATTTGGCTTCTTCAGGCGTGGGATTTTCGAGGTCAACCCAGAGGAAAAGGTTTGTGTCGCTGAGCAGCGTCGGCATGAGAAACATCTCGATGTCTTTGCTGTGCAGCCGGCCCTGAGTCGTAAAAACCAGCGAACGAATCATTCAGTTCAGGATCACACCATTGCGCATGGCGTCAACCGTCCCGCATGTTAGGCGCGGAAAAATTCAAGGCAAGTGTTTGCTCTGGTATGGCTCTTGGCGCGGACTAAAAAGCGGGTGCATACGATGGTCGTTCTCGTCCTCGTCCTCGATTGTTTGGTGTTCGAGGACGAGGACGACGTCACTGCGCGCTGTGAGTCCGTTTTGACCGTTGTCCACGACAGTCGTCCCCACCGTTTGCTGCGGCATTCAACTCAGTGGCGCTGGATCGCGTTTCACGCTAGCTTCGCCGCATGTTCATTGTCGGACTTGGAACCGCCGCGCCCGCGCAACGCTACACTCAACGGCAATGCTGGAATGCGCTCCAATCTTCCAGGCAGTTCAACGACCTCTCGCCGCGCTCCCGTGCCGTGCTGCGAAAGGTCCTCACGGGAAACAACGGCATCGAGACGCGGCACCTCGCCTTCGATGATCTTGCGGAAGCCTTCGAATTGACGCCCGATGCGCTGCATCAGCGTTTCATCCGCAACGCACCGCACCTCGCCGCCGAAGCTGCGCAACGCGCCCTCGAAGATGCGCAGACGCAGCCCGATCAGATTGATGCAGTCATTATCAGCACCTGCACCGGATACTTGTGTCCCGGCTTGACCAGCTATGTGGGCGAACGGCTCGGCCTGCGTGCGGATGCGATCAATCTGGATCTCGTCGGCCAGGGTTGCGGCGCCGCGCTGCCCAACCTGCGGGCCGCCGAAGCGCTGCTGGCGGCGAATCGCTGCGGCCGTGTGTTGTCCATCTGCGTGGAAGTCTGCAGCGCCGCATTTTACCTCGATGACGACATTGGCGTGTTGATCAGCGCGTGTCTGTTCGGCGATGGTGCCGGCGCAGCGGTGTTGTCGAACGAACCGTTGCGGCAACGTTCGGTGAAATGGAAATCCAGCCGGTCGATCGTTCACCCGGTTGACCGCGATCTGCTTCGCTTCGAACAACGTCAGGGAATGCTGCGCAACATTCTCGCGCCGCAGGTGCCCGCCGTTGCGGCCGCGCATGTTGAAAGTCTTTTCTCGAGCACGATGGCTGAAGCGGGCGTTGCGCGGGCGGAAATCGCCGGGTGGGTGTTGCACCCGGGCGGACGCGATGTGCTGGCGGCCGTGAGCGAGAAACTCAACTTGTCCGCCGCCGACGTGCGCTGGAGTGAAGCCGTGTTGCGCGAGTTCGGCAACGTCAGCAGCCCATCGGTTTACTTCGTTCTGGAGCATGCATTGCGCGACAGCATTCCCGATGGGCTTTGGTGGATGAGTTCGTTCGGCGCGGGCTTCAGCTGCCACGGTGCTCTGCTTGAAGTCGGCAACCTGCGTTGATTCCCATGTTCCGCAACCTCCAATCCGAGCTGCTCGACGTTCTCCCACCGAC
>CAMLLE010000153.1 GCA_946480555.1 uncultured Verrucomicrobia subdivision 3 bacterium | reverse complement strand
TCATGCGGTTGCAGATTTCGGAAGAAGACACGCCGCTGGCGCCGGTGGTGAACTGGCACAACGAACCGGATCGCGGCTACACGGCGGTGAAAATCTGCACGTGGGATCGCGCGGGGTTGTTCAGCAAGATTGCGGGCTCGTTCAGCGCCGTGGGGCTGAACATCCTGAGCGCGCAAATTTTCACGCGCACCGATGGCATCGTGCTCGATACGTTTTTCGCCACGGATGCCAAGACGGGAAACCTGCCGAGCCGGGAGCAGCGGGAGGAATTTGAGAAGCGTCTGAATCGCGTGCTGGCGGAAGGTGAAGCCGATTTGCCGGCGTTGATCGCGCGGCACAAGAACACAAAGCCGGTTTATCAAGCTTACACCGGCGAACGCATCCCGACGGAAATCCGAATCGACAACCAATCATCCGAGCATCGCACCTTGCTGGAGATCGAAACGGAAGACCGTGTGGGTGTGCTTTACGGAATTTCCCATGCGCTGAGTGAGTTGGATTTGGACATCTCTGCGGCGAAAATTCTGACCGAGAAGGGCGCCGCGATTGACAGCTTTTACGTCCGCGAATTGGATGGCGGCAAGGTGACGTCCGACGTGCGGCAGAAGGCGATTGAACGCAAGATCCGCAACGCGATCAACGCGCTTGACGGAGAAGGATGATCGCGGCCCGTCTCGTGGCTTGTTCGTCCGTGTGACGTCAGCGTCTGCTGCCCCGCTTGCCGGCGGATTCCGGCAATCTAATTCGGTTTGACGTTCTGCAATCGTTCCATTGCGTTCTGCACCCCTTGCAGCGAGCGGAGCATTTCAGTTTTAAGGGCGTCGTCGGGGGGATTTTTTGGATCGTTCAGCAAGGCGGTCATCTCCTCCAACACCTGCGGGGTGCGCTTCTGCAGGCTTGCCATGGTTTTCTCCCAAGCGAGCTTTTGCCGGGCGCAGGCCAGCAACGCGCTGAGATAGTCGATGTCCTGGCGCGTGTCGCGGGGACCAGCGTGTTTCTGGTTGATGTCCAGCAGCTGGCGTTGGAGATCATGGATCGTCCGTTCGCAGCGCTCGATGTCTTTGACAATGGTGTTGAGTTCGGAGACGACCTGTTTCTGGCGCGCAACCGTGCGATCCGCATGGCGAAGTTCTCTCAAGGACATAGGAATGGCAGCACACTAATCCAGGTTATGGCTGCCAGCCAAGTTTCAACGCGAACACGGAGGCGCGGCCATCCGGCTGCTTCGCGGAGAATCGACTCGTAGATGTTGTTGCGGGGAACGCGCCTACTTCACGAGCAATACGAAACCGCCGTGCGGTTCCAATTCCAGGGTCAGCTTCTTGCCCGGCGCGACCTGCACGGTTTCCTGGCGGAACGAAAGATTGCCGCCGTTGCCGTCGGTGATGAGGGTCGCGGCGCCGGTGACACCGAGTTCGCTGAGATCGAGCTCCAGCGTTTTCGCCTTCGGTTCACCATTGATGCCGCTGACGTACCAGCTCTTGCCCGACTTGCGAGCCATCACAACGTCGCGTCCGGGGAAACCGCTGATGAACTTCGAATCGTCCCAGATGGATGGAATGCCCTTGATGTAATCGCGCACATATTCCGGGGCCTTGTTCATGCCTTCGGGAATTTCGGCGTAATGCTGAACGCCGGAAGTGAACAACGTGGCGAGCGCCAGTTCAAACGCGCTGGTTGTGCGGCGTTCGATGCGCTGAATCCTGTCCAGCACCATTGGGGTGAAGTCCATTGGATCGAATACATTCCGTGTAAACGGCAGCATCGCGCAATGTGACGGTTGCTGATTTGCATTTGCCTGTTCGAACGTGACGAACTCCAAACCGCGGATCGATTCCATCGTCATCAGATGCGGATAGGTTCGCTGCCAGCCGCGGGGCAGGGTGGCGCCGTGGAAGTTCATCGCAAACCCGTAGGCCGCGGAGTCCTGCAGGAGGTCGTGGTAGTAGGCGATCATTGATTGACCATCGCCGCCAAAGAAATCCACCTTCAGTCCAGCCACACCCATCGCCTTCAAACGATCGAATTCCTTGGTCCGGCTTTCGTGCGTCAGCAACTGGTGCCGCGGCGTTTGGGGTGCGCTGTTCCAATCGCCGTTCGAATTGTACCACACGAGAATTTTCACGTTCTTTGACCGGGCATAGTCCACCAGTTCCTTGACCTTCTCATAGCCAATCTGCCGATCCCACAACGCATCAATGAGCGTGTATTCCCAGCCCATTTCCGCCGCGTAATCGACGAACCGCTTCTGGACGTCATAGACGCAGCTGCCGTCGCCCATCAGGGGCCAGCTCCACGAAGCGCGGCCTGGTTTGGCGGCGGTTTCAGTGCTGGCGGGCGCGGGCGCGAGATCCACGCCGAGCATGGATTCCGTCACGGTCTTCAAACTGCCCACCACGATCACGCGCCAGGGTGTTTCCCAAGGGAGCTTGGATTCCGGATTGGCCGGGCCGCCGGGGAACACTTCACGGGAATCCGGGAAGCCGATGGTGTATTCGCCTTCGGGCGATTGATGGCGCAGCCGCGATCCGCAGTAAGTGCGCCCCAGCGCCGTTTCGCTGATCAGCACCCAGTTCTCGCCCGAGTTGAAAAGCGCCGGGAATACCCAGCCCGCGCCGAGTTTCGATGGCGTTCCAACGGCGATCTCCTTCTCGTAATATTCCTCGTAGGAGGGATTCGTCTTTTCCCAACCGGATTTCGCGACGGACATCGGTTGCAGCCATGCCCTGGCTTCCGCAGGGAAATTGAACGAAGAAACTTCCTCGTTGATGCGGCGAACCTCCGAACTGCGATCCGGGAAGGTGTACCGGAACGCAATGCCGTCGTCGGAAACCTGGAATGTGATCTCGAGCGGCGCGCCGTTGGCACTCTTCAAGCGGAAGATCTTCTGGTTCGCGAGGTATTGATTCACTCGTCGCTTGGCGGTGACGAGTTCGTAACGATCCGAGACTGGTTTGGCTTTGGTAGTCGAAACGAGCTGCAGGCCTTTGGTGAAATCTGCGTCGTCGCGCACAAGTCCGAGCCGCGACGTTTCCAATACCGTGGTGCCCGCCAGGGTGACGGAATAGCGCGGTGCGCCCGTGTCATCCACTTGGAACTCCACCACGAGCCTGCCGTCGGGACTGGCGACGCGATGAGCATTCGTTGAGGAACCGCCAGCATTGCCTGGACGGGAGCCGTTGCCGGCGCATCCAAAGAAGCATGCAGCGGAAACGGCGAGGGCGGCATAGGTGAAACGGGCAAGTGTTCTGGTCATAACGTTGATGCAGCGATGATCGCGCGTGCTGGTGGTTCGATTCCAGCCAGGTCACGGGCCGGGAATTTAGAGAGCGCAGCGTGGTCCGACAAACGAAAAGGATGTCCCGTCATGAAAGCTCTACACGTGCTCGCAGTCGTTGCCGGAGGGGGATCGTTGAAATTGACGATCTCGGTTCTGCGTTTGCTTTCCGCAGATTCAGTAGAACACCCGTCGGCGTCGGAACCGGAATATGACATACGTCACATTCCGGCCTGCCGTTTGCCCATGGTAAGGTCCTTCCCATCCTAAAAACGCTTATCTCAGGCCATTTCCAAACCCGCTCATTCTTGTGCTGTGTTGTGCGGTCGGGATGCTGCACAGCGAGGCGGTTTGTCAGCGAGGCTGGAGCCTGGGGAAATGAAACAACACAACCCACCAACAACCAACCTGTCCCAGACGCATATGAAACGACCCTCGATACCGTTGTCACCTCATGAAACCGCGGCAAGAGAAACCTAACCTGACATGCCTATGAAATTGATAAAAACTTTTGGAAGCACCTGCGCTCTTCTCGCCCTTGCTGGGAGCGCACTGGGGCAAGCTCCGGTTGATAAAACCCCGGTCCTGCATTTGTCTTTTGACAATGTCAGCGGCCAAACTGTGTTGAATGGTGGCAAGGGTGGCGCGGGCATGAACGGCACCATGAACGGCGGCGCGAGTATCGTGTCGGGCGGCAGATTCGGCAACGCGTTGCAGGTCACTGGCGCAAATTCTTGGGACGCTTCGGTCCGCGTTGCCAATGCAGTCGTTCCGCTTCATGTGCAGGCGGGAACTTCCTGGACAATTGCAATGTGGGTCAAGACCACCACGCAGGGCGGTACTTGGGCTTACCAAGGTAACGGCGGTTGGGCCCAAGGTCACACCACGTTCGCCATGGTCGTTAATAACGGAACGACTGGGGTCAATGGTACGGCGGCGGGCGGCGTCCGCCACAGTTCCGGTTGGCAGCAGGGGACCACTCCGATCAACGATGGCAACTGGCACCATGTCGTGCTCACCTGCGATGGCGGGACAAAGGTCCAATATATTGACGGTGTTGTGGATACCTGGGTGGCCAATCAGTGGAATAATTCAACCGCGACAGGCAACCAATTCTGGATCGGCGGCGCCGGGACAGGACAGGGCGACGGCCAGGTGGGACTGGAAGGCATGGTTGACGAAGCGTATGTCTTTGATCAGGCATTGAGCGCCTCGGACGTTCAGCAGTTGTTTAACAACAACACCATTCCAAAAGTCCCGGTTAGCGTGGCCCTCACGCCGAACAACGGCTACCGCGGCCAGGTCTTCACTGTCACCGCGACGGCCACGCCGGCCGTTGGTATCGTGACCAATGCGAAGGTTAATCTGAGCGCGCTTGGCCTGTCGGCCACGGCAAACCTGGTGCAGTCCAGCCCGAATGTGTTCACCAACACATTCACGGTTCCGAACAACACCAATGCTCTCATCGGAGCACATGTGTTGACGGCGACAGTGATCAGCACTGAACCGCTCGTTGGCAGTAGTGGCGCCACCTTCACGGTGAAGGCGCTGCCACCGACGAACGCGATCGTTCTGGCTCAACTCACCAATACCACAGTCTATCAATACACGGAGGCCTCCTTCCGGTTTGGCACGACCAACGACGCTCCGAACCAGGCGCCGTGGCCGATGACCTATTCGTGGTATAAGAACGGCGTGCTGGTCAGCACCAATCCAATGGGATCGAGCTACACGTTCCTGACTGTGCCGGCCGATAATGGAGCCCAGATTTACTCCATCGCCCGCGTGGCTGATACGAACTACAGCAGTATTTCGGTGACCAGCGCCGTGGTGACCCTCACGGTGACCGGCGGCACTCCTGAGTATCCTGGCCTCAAGCAGGAGTTATTCGCTGGTGCCACCCGTATCGACGCTGAAGTGGGCAACGTTGCCCGCGGTGTCGTGAGCTACGTCACAAACGCCGCCTCCGCTGGCGGTTTCGGAGACAATCATGTCCGCCGCTACAGCGGCTATTTCATTCCGCCGTCCACGGACGGTTACGTCTTCTTCCTGGCTTCCGATGATGATTGCGATCTGTTCCTCAGCACGGATAGCAATCCCTCAAACAAGCGGTTGATCGCACAGGAAACCAGTTGGAGCGGAACCTACGCCTGGCAATCTGGCGGCAGCATCCTCAGTCAGAAACGATCGGATCAATGGACGAACAACGTGGGCGAAACACCCCATGCTCCCGGCATCAATCTCGTTGCTGGACAGAAGTACTACATCGAAGCTGTCATGCACCAAGGCGGTGGCGGCGACAATTGGGCGATGACGTATCAGACGTTGACGGAACTGACAGCGGATCCCAGCCAGCCCGTGGATGGCACACCCTCTCGCATGACGGTAGCGAGCAACAACATCGTGTTTGCCACCTTCACCGGATCTACCCTCACGTGGGCTGCTCAGCCGAGTTCCGTGACGGTTTTCGAAGGCAACGGCACGAACTTCAACAGCCTCGCTGCCAGCGACGCCGAGATGACCCCGGTTTATCAATGGTATCTGAATACGGGTGGTGGTTTCGCTCCGATATCGGGAGCGAACAGCGCCGTTCTGAATCTGGCGTTGATTCCCAACACCTATAACGGTGCGCAGGTCCAGGTCGTTGCAAGCCTTCCTCTGAACACCCTTTCAATCACGAGCGCCCCGGCGACGATCACCGTGCTTCAATCGGTCACTGAAACCGGGTTCCTGAAGTTGGAACGCTGGAACGGTGCATCCCTTACGGCGGTGCGAAACGGTACTGCTGGCGCGCCGAACTTCACCCTGGCGATCCCTGCGTTCGGGGCCAGCGTGAACAACCCCAGTGGACAGGACAATTTCATTCGCCGGATCAGTGGCCACTTTATCCCGCCAGCGAACGGCAACTATGTGTTCTTCACCACGGGTGATGATGAAACCGAGTTCTACATCAGCACGGATGCCACGCCGGGCAACAAGCGGCTGGTTGCCCAGAACGCTGGCTGGAACAACGGATCTATGTGGGCGTGGGGAGCGGTTGGCGGCGGCGGTGCCAGCGCTTCACAGATGCGCTCGGATCAATGGTCGCCAGATGGTGGAACTACCGTGCCCTATGCTGCTGGCATTCCGCTGGTCGCAGGACAGAAGTACTACATCGAACAGTTATTCCATCAGGGTGGCGGTGGTGCCAACAATGCGGCCACATTCAAACTGACGACTGAGGCAGACCCTGTCGCTGGTCAGGAAACACGGTTCAAGGGCAATGTGATTGCGATGAACGCCGTCCGTATCGACACCGTGGCGTACACGCAACAACCCGTGAATGCGGCGGTGGAGCCAATGGGATACGCCACATTTACAGCAGATGGAACGACCGATTCGGCGGTGCAGATCGGTTCCGTTCTCGGATTTGAGAGTGCCCAGGCGGGCTACCTCTTCTTCCAATGGTACAAGAATGGTGTGGCAATCCCGGGCGCGAACTCCCGATCCATCACGCTTGGACCGCTATTGCCCTCCGACAATGGTGCCCAGGTCCATTGCTCAATGCGCGCGCTCGGTTTTGCGAACAACTCGCTGACGCCGATCTGGACCAACAGCTCCACGGCCACTGTTACCGTGACCGGCCAGGCCGTCTTCGAACCAGGCATCGCTTGGGTGAACTGGTGGTCGAACAACACGTCTCGGGTTACCGTCGAAAACGGTTCTGCCGGGCAGCCCACCTATTCCTTCGTGTCGCCGAGCTTCGAATCTCCTTGGAACGGCGCATCGTGGGATAATTACGTGAACCGGGTCCATGCCTACTTCACGCCGACGAACACCGACGGGTTTGTGTTCTTTGTCAACGCCGACGACGACGCCAACCTGTTCATCAGCACCACCAGTGATCCGGCGAGCAAG
>CAMLLE010000152.1 GCA_946480555.1 uncultured Verrucomicrobia subdivision 3 bacterium | reverse complement strand
CTCTTCCGATCTCTGCGCTGGCTCGATGTTTTGCTGGAGAATGATTTTGCCGGTCTTGAAATCGCAGGTTTTGTCCGGGCCAACAGATTTCTCGCAGACGTAGTTCATTCCCGCATCGAACACGCGCGCACCGCACTTCGGACATTTGCCGAGCGGTTCCTTGCCTGTGAAGTCCACCGGTGCCGCGGCTTCGCCTTCTGCCTTCTGGTCCTGGCCGAAATCGAATTCAACCTTGCCTTCCGACGACAGCTTCAACACGGCTGCAAAGGGGAAACCCTGTTTGCTGCGGAAGCCTTGAAGCGGGCCGAGTTGCTTTTCGGTCACGAGCGTCTCGACTTCCGCCGGCTCGAACATCCGGCTGCAGAGAATCTTCCAGACCGCGAAGTCGCACTTCACGCATTGATACTGCTTGTAACGTTCGTGGACTTCTCCGCCGCACTTCGGGCACGGCGTCTTGAGCATGCCGAAGTCGCCCGGAATCGTGTCGTATTCGTACTGCTTCGCGCGATCGACGATGTGTTTCGTCATCTCCGCGATCTCAGCCATGAATTCGTCCCGGCTCTTCTGGCGTTTCTGAATCTGATGCAGCTTGAATTCCCAGTTGCCGGTCAGCTCGGGTTTGGTCAGCTCGGGAATTCCCAATCCGTTCAACAGCTCCATCAGCGAAAATGCCTTCGCGGTGGCCTGCAACTCACGGCCGTTGCGTTGAACGTATTGCTCGAAAATCAAACCTTCGATGATCGCTGCGCGCGTGGCAGGAGTTCCGAGGCCCTTCTCGCGCATCACTTCGCGCAGTTCGTCGTCTTCGACCAGTTTGCCCGCGCCTTCCATCGCGCTGAGCAGTGTCGCTTCCGTGTAGCGTGGCGGCGGCTTGGTTGCGCTCTGCTTCACTTCAACTTCAGTCGTCTGCACCTGCTCATTCGGCTTCACGGGAACGAGATTCGCGGCCGAATCTTCATCCTGCGCTTCTTTGCCGTAAACCGCCAGCCAGCCCGGTGTGACGAGCACTTTGCCACTGGTTTTGAATGGCTCGCCTTCGACGCGCGTGATGCGTGTGGTTTCCAGAAACTCCGCCGCCGGATAGAAGATCGCCAGGAAGCGCTTCGTGACCATGTCGTAAAGCTTCTGCTCCGGCTCGCTCAGGCCCTTCGGCTCCTGGGTGGTTGGAATGATGGCGAAGTGATCGGAAATTTTCGCGTTGTTGAAGATGCGTTTGTTCGGGCGAACCCAGTCGTTCTTCAACACGGTGTCGGCCAGCGGCCCGTAAAACGTGTTGCCCAGCATCCCGAGAACGTTCTTCACGGTGCCGATGTAATCTTCCGGCAGCGCGCGAGAATCGGTTCGCGGATAGGTGAGCACCTTGTGCTTTTCGTAGAGGGCTTGCGCCAGCCCCAGGGTGTTCTTCGCGCTGAAACCGAAGCGCGAGTTCGCGTCGCGCTGCAGGCTCGTCAAATCGTAGAGCAGGGGAGAGAGCGAGGTTGTGGGCTTGCTTTCTTCGGTGACGATGCCGGGTTTTCCCAGGCATTTCTCGCGCAAAGCTTCGGCACGGGTGCGATCCCAGAGGCGTTCCGGTTTCAGCTCCGAATCGCCATCCTTGTCTGGCTTCGTGAACTTCTCATCGAACCACCGGCCGGTGTATTGACCGGCGGCCGCGGCAAAGGTGCCGATGACTTCCCAATAATCACGCGGGACGAATTTCCGGATCTTCTGTTCGCGCTCCACCACGATGGCCAGCGTCGGCGTTTGCACGCGACCGACGGTGGTTTTAAAGAAGCCGCCAGATTTGGAATTGAACGCGGTCATGGCCCGCGTGCCGTTGATTCCGACCAGCCAGTCTGCTTCCGATCGGCTGAAGGCGGCATCCGCGAGCGGTTGCATCGATTGATCGTCGCGCAATTTGGCAAAGCCTTCGCGGATCGCGCCGGGAGTCATCGACTGCAGCCACAGCCGCTGAATGGGCAGCTTGGTCTTGGTGTACTTGATGATGTTCCGGAAAATCAGTTCGCCTTCGCGCCCGGCGTCGCAGGCGTTGACGATGGAATCAATGTCCTTTCGCTTGAGCAGCTTCGTCAGGACCCTGAGGCGGCTTTCGCTTTTCTCAATAGGGCGGAGATCGAAGTGCGGCGGGATGACCGGCAGGCATTTGAACGTCCACTTGCCGCGCGTGGCTTCAACGCCTTCCGGCGCCACAAGCTCCAGCAGGTGCCCCACAGCAGACGACACCACGAGTTGATCGCTTTCGTAGTAGTCCTCGTGCTTCTTGAAACCCCCGAGCGCTTTGGCGATGTCGGCCGCGACGGATGGCTTTTCTGCAATGACTAGAGCCTTGCCCATTGATTCTCAAATACACAATGACTGTGTTGAACACGGTCTTGCGCAAGTGTGGCGGAAATTGGCGCAAAGGCTGGCGGATGTCAAAAGCGAAAACCAGAACGCGCATGCTCCGGCCCAAATCTGGACCGGGACCGAATCAAGCCGGGACGTGGCCGGAACCATGCCGTTGAATTTGGGGCGGTGCGGCAGCTCCGCCGTTTCAATGAGGTGGGCAAAGCTGCCGCTTTGCCCATTTTCCGCACCGAATTGCATCTAACGCAATGTCGCAAAGGAGCAAGGACGCAACGGGCTGAAATCTTCGTGATGGGAACAGTCGCGGAATTTTCGTGAGCAGGAGGTGCATTCGCTTGCTTCACTGCTGCGGCGTCACGATCCGGTAAAGCATGTTTGTCGGCGCCAATGTGTTCGTCAGCCGTATGGATCGATTTGTGGGCGCGCTCAGGATGTTCTGCCAGTTCTGCCACACGCTCGGCGTCAGTTCTCCCCGCTGCTGAATCGTGTAGGAACGATTCGACATCGCGGTGAATCCAAGAATCATCTTTCCGTCGGCGACGTCTGCCGAATTGAACTTCAGCACGCTGGCTGAGTTCGTTGCGCTCGTTCCTGCCAGAAACTCCTGGAAGTTGTTCAATCCATCCCCGTCCAGATCAGCCAGGCGATCGTTCACCAGCGGATTCGTTCCGTTCACGAGTTCCCACGCGTCGGGCATGCCGTCGCCGTCCGCGTCGGCCGGCCCGCAACTGGGATACGCCCTGAAATCGCTCGGCAGCATTCCGGGCGGAGCTCCGAGGCCGCGCGAAAGCCCGACCAACGATGTCGGGGATTTGATCGTGAGATAGGTCAGCCGAATCCGTCCGTCGAAGAACATCTCAATCTGGAAGCTGTTGGTTTGCGTGGAATTTCCAAATCGCGGCACGCGCTGGTAAGTGACTGCCACGCGATCGTTCAGTTTGCGCCAGGAAACATTTCCTCCCGTAACCGGATTCAAATCGTTCAATAACGCCGACACGCGCGGCAGGTAGAAGTGAGTGGCGTAGTCGGCTGAGAACGAACCGTCGCCGCTTCCGACGGTCAAATAGCCGTTGCTGCCGATGAAGAACACGTTCGTCCGGTGTTCGTAGATTGCGATCTTCTCGCTGGCCGGCAGTGTGACCATGCGAGAATCGTCGTCGCCGATGGTCACGGTGGTGCCGCCAGCGGGCGGCGTGGGGAAATTTGTCGCCGGCTCCTGGCAGACTGCATAGAAGGTCGGGCTGCCGTCCGGCGTGAAGGTGATGCTGCGAAACGCCAGGTCGTTCGTCGTCATGAACAGCTCCGTAAGATGGTCGATCTCCGATAGATCGTCGTTCACGATCTGCACATAACCGGCAGACAGTCCAAACACGCCGTTGGTGGGATTGGACAAGGCGACCTGGAAATATTCGTCGTCTTCGGGGACTTCGTCGCCGCGGATGCGAACCGCGAACTGCGCGTTGGTAAATCCGGGCGGTATCGTCAGCAGCCCGTTGGTGGCGATGTAATCGCTGCCGGCGATCGCGTTGATGTTCGAAGTCGCGAACCGAAACGAGACCGTTTGCAGTGTAGGCCGGCTGAGCACAACATTGAACACGAGCTGGTTTGTTCCGGAATCGCCTTCGGGAAGCTGCTGCAGCTGGGTCAGCAGGGAAAGCACGGGCGGATCGATCACCCGGAATTCCACCGCCGCAGAGTGCGCCACGCCGCCGAGATTATCGTGGGCGATCGCATGAATCCGATGCCTTCCGGCGGGGGGCGCATTCCAGACATACGTGAACGGACCACTGTTCGTCCACTCGCGCAGCACGAAGTTGCCTTCACGCAATTCCACTCGCGAAATGGAACCGCCCGGATCGCTGGCCTCAACGGTGACGATGACACTCGCGCCGAACTCATAGCTTTCTCCTGAACCCGGTGAAGCGACCGCCACGGCTGGCAGCGCATTCAAAACATTGGAACGTCCCGGGCTGAAGCCGGCGGCGAACCAGTTGGTTGGGTCGTTTCCAAAACCCGTGCGCGAGAAACGCTGGAGCGAGTTGCCGATTCCATCCGCAGCCGGGGGCCACGGCGCAGAGTCGCTGTAGGCGACTTTGTCGATCATGATGAATGGCACGATCAGGTTTGTGCCAGACATGCTGGGTTCGTCGGGCTGCTTCAGCTCAATGGTCTCACCCGAGTTGTCGAGCTTGCCGTCCCACGGGCCAAAGATGGAAACAGAATTGGAGATGCCGAACTTCGATCGAAACGCCGTCAGCAGGTTGGTGTCGGCGGGATCGAAACCCACAACCAACAGCCGCGCGCCGGCCACGAGAATCTGGTTGGTGGGAAAATCGAAATCCACCGCGTTCCTCAGCCGCCAGGTGTTCGTTGGCGCGGCTGGATCGTGGAGCGCCACGGCCGTTCCCGTGATGTTCTGCAGTTCGATGAACTCGTCTGCGTCGTTGTCTGCGAAGTTCGTGCTGGGCGGGTGATACATGATCTCGCTGATCACAATCGGGCCGACGCGCGGGTAGGCGTTTGACTGGTTCAGCGTGACGGCGTTCTGCAAAACGAAAAACAGGTTCGTCTGGCTGTTCAGATACCGACCGAAGCTGGTGCCGCGTGGAGCCTCACCGAATTCAAATCCATGAACGTAGCCGGTCAGATTGGAACTGGAATTTGCGGAGAAAAGATAAACGGATTCGCCCAGTTCGCTGAAACGAAATGCGTTCGGCCCGGTGTTGAACTGGCTTTCGTTAAACGACAGGAAACCGTGCGCAGGGATCGTGGTGTCATTCGGGATTCGATACTTCTTCGGCGCATAGAAGTCGTCCGTGAGATACCAGCCGCCAATCACAACGGGGGAGGCCGAGGGGTTGTACAACTCGACGGAATCGAGTTGCGGCGGGTCGGTGTGCGTGAGCACTTCGTTTACGAGGATCGGCAGAAACGGAGTCTGCGGCGGATCGACCGCGCCCGGCGATCCATCCAAAGTTCCGCTCGCACGCCAGTTGGTCTTGGAATCCCAGCTCGACCAAGGGGCGTTTTCATCGACCACCACCAGCGCGAACCCGAGGCCATCTGTGATCGGATACCAGTCGTCTTCGTAATCGAACTCCAGGATCTTCTCGCCGACGGCATCCTCCAGTCGCAGCGTTTCAGAACCGTTGTCCAGCGTTCCGGTGAATTCTCCGGCGACGGGCAGACCGTTTCCATAACGGGCGATGAACGCCGCTTGGTTGCGGACCAGCAACACGCGCTCTTGCGGTTGCAGCATCGTGGCACTGGTGAAGCGAAACTGAATTCCGTTGGTGAAGCGGACGTGCAGGAGGTCGATCGGCTGATTCGACGAAATGTTTTTCAGCTCCACATATTCGAACTGCTGGGCGTCGTTGGTGTTTCCGGCGAGCGGCGCCGGGTTGTACATGAGCTCAGTGACGCGCAGGTAACGTTGCGCCAGCGACGGATTGCCCGGGAAACCGTTGCTCGAAACCAGTTCTCCCGCGGTGTTCCAAAGTGCGAGCGATTCGCCCCAGGCATTCAGATGCCCCTGATAACTGCCTTGCACGAACAAGCCCTGGTTGCCGCGCGGTGAGGTGGTGCGCGCACGGAAGGCCTTCACGTTGGGAGAAATGTAGAGCACGCTGTTCGACGCCATGACAGTTCCGCTGCGGAAGGTGAAGTCAATGCCGCCTTTCAACTGCCAGCCGGAGATGTCCACCGCGAAACTGTTCGTGTTTCGAAATTGCACGTATTCCTCGTCCTGGTTGCCGGACGCAGGATTGAAATCAAACCCGGCGATCTGGATTCCCGCGGCGGGTTGTTCGTTGGGGATGCCTGCGTTGAGATAATACGCGAGCCCAACCGGCAGGCCGGAATTCACCACGCAATGGGTGTAGAAGAAATGCTGGCGGCGCGGTTGAATGAATTGTTCGACCAGCGCTTTCACGCCATTCGTCAGCCATATGCCCGGGCCGAAGCCATACATCAGCGAGTTCGGCGGCCAGCCCCACTTCTGCCGGTCCAGGCGCGCTTCGTCCCAGAACAGATTTGTCATCGTGGTGATGTGCTGACGGATCACGTCGTTCGCATAAGGCGTTTCGGGCGGTTGCACGAGCGTGTCCATGATCGTGCGCATCCGCCGGAGCAGCATCGCGCGCGTTTCCGGCACGGTGATGATGGCGTCGTAAATGCGGTTATAAGGCCGGCCCAGGGCGCCGTTCATCTCCTGGATTTGCGAGCCACCGTAAAGGCGATGGCTCTTGTAGTAATCGTCGGTCGCATTGACCCGGCTGTATTGGGAAGGATTGTCCGAATAGAAGAGCTGCCCCCAGGAGGCGTTCATGTCGAAGGGAATGATGCTCCATTCGCCGTTCCCGTGGGTGTCGCGATGCATCGACATGTTCGCCCAAACGTCGTCGCCTTCATGGCAGAATCGTGCGACGGCCAGGTAATTGATGATCTCGGGAACGTTCAGGTGTTCGAAAATGTTGATGCGGCGCTGGCCGATGGGGCGGCTTTAGCTGATGGCAGTGGCCATGGCATCGAAATCTGTTGTGCTCCCATAAACGATCCCGTTCGTTTTCGGCAGCAGCTTCTGAAACCGGCCAAGGCTGTAATGACTGGACTCGATGGAGCCCGCCGCCTTGTAAAGCGCCCCATCGGGATCGTAACCGAGCCGTTCCATTTGTTCGTCGCCGAGCACGTCATTGTGAAATGCGAGCTGCCAGAATGTGCCGTTCAATCGGACGTGAACTGGATAATGAAAAGGCGCAGGAACGCCCGCGAGTTCCTGCATCCAGAACGACAGGTGGTGCCGCAGGTACGACGGATCGCCAAACTCTGCCAGCAGTGAG
>CAMLLE010000151.1 GCA_946480555.1 uncultured Verrucomicrobia subdivision 3 bacterium | reverse complement strand
AACGGCCCATGTTTCAGCGCGATTGAATAGAAGTGGTAAACCGCTTCCAGATATCCGGCGCGTTTGGTCTTGCGCGTTTCCTCCACTTCCTTCTCCACGCCCTCGACGATCTGCTTCACCTTCACCTTTTCAGCCAGTTCAGCGTCGAGCCAGTCCACACCCGTGACATTGGAAACGTAATCGAATCTCAGAGTCGCATCGTCGCGCAGAAACTTCGCCACGGCGAAGGCATGTTCGCGATCGACCAGCAGCGAACGCTGGCCGCTGGGGGCGTCGTTGGGAATTATTTCCAACTTCGCTCCGGCAACAGCGGCTTCGATCCGCGATTTAATCTGCTCGAGAGTTTCCACAAAAATGAGTTCAACGGCGATCACTGCCGCACGAATGGATTCAGGCCCGGATGATTTCCGGCGGCTGCCACACTTCTGGGTTCTTCGGCGGCACCAGATCGTGTTCGCCAAATTCCGGCACTGGGAATTCGCTGGGCGCATCCGCACGTAAATGCCGGGGACGTTGCGCGCCGGTCAGCTTCTGTTCGTCGATCTTCTGCTGCAACGTGATGAATGCGTGCAACAGGGCTTCCGGCCGCGGCGGGCAGCCGGGAATATGCACGTCCACGGGCAGAAACCGGTCGATGCCTTTCAGCACATTGTAGCCTTGCTTGAACGGCCCGCCTGAAATCGCGCACGCGCCCATCGCGATCACGTATTTCGGTTCCGACATCTGGTTGTAAAGTCGCACGACCTGCGGCGCCATCTTCTTGGTCACGGTGCCAGCAACGATCATCAGGTCCGCCTGACGCGGCGACGGCCGGAAAACTTCCGCACCGAAGCGGGCGAGATCCCAGCGCGACATGGACGCGGCGATCATCTCAATCGCGCAGCAAGCCAGGCCGAAACCCAGCGGCCAGAGCGAGTTCTTGCGGCCCCAGTTGTACAGATCCTCCAGGGTCGTCACGAAAACGCCCTGTTTCTGCAATTCACTTTTTAAGCCTTCATCCATGTGCATCGCACTATTTCTAATCCGACGTAATCTAACGCTAATCGAACTTCAAACCACCGGTGGCGCGGAAAAACTTCGGGAAAACCCCAGCGACTAGCGCCAGGTCAGCACTCCCTTCTTCCAGGCCCAAACGAGGCCTTCGACCAGCAGCAACAGGAAAACCATCATCGCAATGAACGCTCCGGCGGAAAGGCTCGTGAACGCCACCGCAAACGGCAGGAGAAAAATCGTCTCCACGTCAAAAATCAGGAAGATGATCGCGTAAAGGTAATACTCCGCTTTGAACTGCACCCACGCATCGCCCTTGGATTCCAAACCGCATTCATAAGTGGCGTTCTTGTCTGCGCCGGGCTTGCGGGGGGAGAATTTCTTGGCCCACAACCAAGCCAGCGCCAGCGGCGTCAGCGCAAACCCAATTGCCGCCACAATGAGCACCAGGATTGGCAAATATGGGCTGTCAGCTAAGGGCATAAACGCTTTGTTTAACGTTGGCCGCACCGTACCAATGCACCCCCGGTGCGTCAAGAAATGGGCAATTTTTGTGCAATGTTGGCCAAGATTGCAAAAGGTGGGGCGCATCTCTCCGAGCGCGCCCGGCTCTTAACGAACGAATCGCGGCGCGCTTGGAGCGACGCGCCCTGCCTTTCGCTCACGCGCATGCTCAAGGGTCCAAGGGTTCAAGATGCGTCTGGACAGCTTGAACCGGAGTTTGAATAGTATCGGGACTCTTTTGATGAACGCTGCCACTACATTGCTGAGCTCAACGCGCGTCCGATTCGGACGCGTCAACCCCTGCCCGTAACCATGGCCACCACATTCATCAAGAAAACACTCGGACTGGAAACGGTTGAACCCGCAGTCACTCCCCCGCCCGCTTCCAGCACGAACACCAGCTTTGCCAAGAAGCCGAAGCTCGGCTCCAAATCCCGAAAAAAGGAAATTCCGGAAGGGCTTTGGACCAAATGCCCGAAGTGCAGCACGATGGTCTTCGACAAGGAACTGGACGAAAACCTGAAGGTCTGCCCGCATTGCAGCTACCATTTCCCCATCGGCGCGCGAGAACGCATCCATTCGCTGGTCGAGACCTGCACGTTCGAAGAACTGGATGCCGACATGACCAGCGTGGACGTGCTGAGCTTCACCGGCGCTGCCTCCTACATTTCCAAGCTCGAAAAATACCAGAAAACCACCGGCCAGAAGGATGCCGTGATCACCGGCATCGGACGCATCAACGAACATCGCGTCGCACTCGGCATCATGGATTTCAGCTTTCTGGGCGGTTCGATGGGCTCAGTCGTCGGCGAGAAGCTGACGCGGCTGATCGAGAAAGGCACCGAAAAGGGACTCCCGGTCATCATCGTCTCCACATCCGGCGGCGCACGCATGTATGAAGGCATGTTCAGCCTGATGCAGATGGCAAAAACCTGCGGCGCGCTGGCGTACCATGCTCAGGCGCGGCTGCCGTACATCAG
Organism: uncultured Verrucomicrobia subdivision 3 bacterium; assembly: GCA_946480555.1. The sequence continues at coordinate 4,721 of CAMLLE010000151.1, read as the reverse complement.
CATTCTCACCGATCCCACCATGGCCGGCGTGATGGCCAGCTACGCGAGCGTGGGCGATTTGATCCTCGCCGAACCTGGCGCGATGATCGGCTTTGCCGGACCGCGTGTCATCAAGGACACGACCCAGGCTGAACTTCCTCCCGGATTTCAAACGGCGGAATTCCTCCTCGACCATGGGCTGATTGACGCAATCGTTCCCCGCAAGGAAATGAAGGATCGCCTCACGGAATACCTCGATTACCTGATGGCAAATCGCGGCAAAGTTGCGGCGGCGGGCTGAACCGGTTCCGGTTTCGGCTCCGCAGATTTCGCTGATTGCCGCAGATTTACCTGAGGAAGTGAACTGTTCTACAATCCCGAGAACTCTCCACTGAGCGAACCGTTCCGGCCGGACCCAAACGCATCTTCATCTGCGCCAATCAGCGTCATCAGCGGAGTCTCTTCCGCATCCCGCATTCAGAATCGCACGCCCGCAACTTCCGCCGGCGCCCTCTCGTAGCACTCGAACTCCACGATGGCCAGCGAGCCATTGGCATTCCGATCGTCACCCGTTGAGGCGTTTTGCTGGTTTTGCAATTCCGTGATGCCGAACGCATCTGCGCTGCGTGTTTCGCTCAAGAGCTCGATCCGCAATTGCTGGCCGGACACCGGTTTCAACGGCAACGTCACGTAACCCAGGCTGCGGGGCGTTGAACCGCGAAACACTTCCTGCCCGCCGACGGTGATCCGCACCGGATAACTGCGCTCGCGCCAGCCCCTCAACTTCATCGTCACACCGGTGGGCGTGGCTTCTCGTGCAAACTGAAACTCGATCCACGCCGTCGCGAGCTTGTTGTCGTTCGTCCAGATCGTCATCTCGTTGTCGTCAAAACTCAAACCTGCGGATTCGCCATTCGCTCCCGCAGTCGCAGAGACAATCGGAATCGCGACGCGCGTGACCTTGAACGACGGCGTGGCCGGTGTCGGTCCGCGACCCAGGCGAACCGGCACGTCATCGCCCGGCAATGCCGACGACAATCCATCCGTCACCATGATTGCGCGCGATTCAAATTCCACCTGCGCCGATTTCAAGCCTTCAGCCGCGGCTTTCACCGTAATCTTGCCCGCGCGCGGCGTCGATCGAATCAACACGCGATTCACACCGCATTCAACCGGGAGCGATCTCGAAAGGATGAAATTGTCCGGTCCTTGTGCGATGCCGCCGCGCCATTCGGCCGGACCTTCGAGCTCGAACTTCACCAGGTTCAGCGCCGTCGGGCAGCGCCGGCCCTGGGCATCCACCACTTCAAATTCCACCAGCGCCACGTCCGCACCGTCAGCCTTCAAACCAGCGGGCGGAAGCATCGGCGTGAGCTTCAGCGCCACCGGTTCGCCGGCCGTTTCCTTTTCCGCCAAACATGCCTGTTTGCCCGCCGCATCGAAGCCCACCGCTTTCAGCACGCCCGGCTGCCAGGCGACATTTTCGAAGCGGAACAGAAAACGGTTCGATTGAATTCCCCACCCCAGCGATTTGCCGTTCAACTGAAGTTCCACTTTGTCCGCGCTCGAAACGACGAACACATCCTTCGTCAATCCATTCGTGTAGTTCCAATGGCCGATGATGTGCGCGCGCGGACGCTCCACGTCCACCCATCCGTCCCACATCACTTGGTGCGCCCAAAAACCGTCCTTGGGAATGCGCATGGCATCCACTTCGCCGCTGCGCCGGTAATTCTCCGCGCCGCGATAATGCGTGTTCGAATCGGAGAAAATGATGTTCACACCGCCGGAACTGACGCGCGTTCCCGTGCCCGGACGTTCGCGCCAGTAATCGAACCAGCGCGTCACGTTCTCGATCGCGTGCGAATCCTGGTTGCGGTTGTAATCCCGCGCGGGCGCGTTTCGATACAACGGACCGTCACCATCCCGGTGAAACGGCGGGCTGAATTCATCCCAATACTTCCGCAGACCTTCGTCGCGCGAATACTCCGTCGCCCAGAACGGCAGGCGCGCGCTCTTGTTGATGTAAAGCATCTCGCCGCCGTATTCCGCCACCTGGCTGTCGAGCATTTCGCGCGATCCGATGGCGCGCCCGCCGTGCGGATCATAGCGATCGCGCAACGCTTTCATCTCCTGCATGTGAGCTTCACTGATCGCCTCGTTGCCGCATTCATAGAACAGAATGCTCGGATTGTTCCGGTTGTAGATGATCGCGTCGCGCATCAACTCCACCCGCTGTTCCCAGCGCCGGCCGGTCACGTCCGCCTCCGCATCGCCCGCGGGCATGGCTTGAATCAAGCCGACGCGATCGCACGACTCCACGTCTTGCTTGGATGGCGTCACGTGCATCCAGCGGACGAGATTTGCGTTTCCTTCCACCATCAGCCCGTTGCTGAAGTCGCTGAGCCAGTGAGACGGTGCCAATCCGAGCGCGGGCCATTCATTGGAAGTGCGCTGCGCGTAACCCTTCATCTGGATGACGCGGTCGTTCAATTTCACGAGGCCACGGCCGAATTCCGTTTTGCGAAAGCCGGTTCGCGTGCGAACCACATCCACCGGTTCTCCGTCCGTCTTCAGGATGGTGTGAACGTCATAAAGATAACCGTAACCCCAGCTCCAGAAGTTCAAGCCTTCCACGCGCGCTGAAGTTGATACGTTCGTCGTTTGACCGGGATTCAGCGTCACGGTCGGTCCGGCAAACCGTTTCAATTCCGTTCCCGCCCGTTCTCCCAGCGTCACCTCAAACGTGAAGGTGCGCGCAACCGAACTGTCGTTGCGCACCTGCGCTTGCGCCGTCACCGTGGCGCTCCGATTCGCCACATCGATGTCCGTCGCATACACGTAAACGCCTTCCGTGCCCAGGTTCGAATAGAGCGGCAGCGTTTGGTGCAGGCGATCCGCGATGTGCAATTTCACGTTCTTCGGAATCCCGCCATAGTTTGCGTTGAAATTGCGATCGTTCCATTGATAGCGCTGCCGCGTCGCCTTCTCGCGGTAATCCCAGGCGTTGTCCGTGCGCACGGCGATGACGTTCTCATGCGGCGAAGGAAGCACGCCTTCGGTGACGTCGAAGCCGACGGCCATCACACCGTTCTCGTGGCGTCCGATGTATTTTCCATTCAGGTAAAACTCAGCACCGTGGCGAACACCTTCGAACTCCAGAAACACCTTCTTCCCATTTGCCGTCGGAGGCAGTTTGAAATGCTTCCGATACCAGGCGATGCCGCTGGGATGCTTGTCGATCGACACCTTGAACGCGGAATCCTCGTTCCAGGCGTGCGGCAGCGTCACTGGTTTCCACGCCGCGTCATCGAACTCCGGCGCCAGCGCGTTGGTCGGATCGCCGACGAACAGCTTCCATCCCGGATTGAAATTATAGATCGCTCTCGGCGCTTCCTGCGCGGCGGATGCCATCACGGAAGCCAGCAGCACGCTGGCAATTGCCAAAACTCTTCTCGTCATAAAATTGATCCTACGGCAGGCGGATCAGATAAAACCGTTGAGCGAAGTTCGTTGCCTGCAAATCTTCAAACGCGACCGGTCCACCGCCAAACACGCCCGAACCGAGCAGCGTCCAGTCGGTCACCGGCGTCAGCAGCACGTTCGTCGAAGCCCGCACTTCGAACGCCTTGCCGGCTGCGCCCGAAAAACTCAGCTCAAATCCACCCGCGCCCGCGGTAGTGATGGTGTGAATAACCGGGGCAGGCGTCGCGATCACGCGAAGCGTTCCATCCACGTTCAGCGTGCTGGAATCCCACGCGAGCGCGCCGGGTAATGGCGGCAACGCCATGGCCTCGAACGCGCCGGTGACGTTCGAGGCGTGAACCAGTTTGAAACTGTTTCCCACCGCGAAGCTTCCCGAGCCAGTGTTGGTGACGATCAAAGAGCCGCCGAGGTTAACGACAGAAATGCAACGCAACACATCGTTGGTTCCGGATTCAGGATTGATTTCAAATGAACTCGTCGCGCCAGTGGAGATTGAAAGCGAGTTGCTGAAGGTCAGCATTCCGATAGATGCTCCGGGACTCAGCATCGCGCCGGCGCCAATTACGAATCCACCTTTCACCGATCCGTTTCCTGAAATGCTCTTGCCAGACGCCAGCGTGACCGGGCCGCCCGCGACGCCGCTGACATCGAACACTGCGCCCGCCGCAATCTGAATGCTGCTTGAGTTTGCGACAGAACCGGAATTCGTCAGCGCAAGCGCGCCGGATTGAATCATCGTCGGGCCAGAGAACGAATGCGCCTTTGCCAGCGCGAGCCGTCCGCTGCCGAGTTTCGCGAGCGCACCCGTTCCACTGATCGCGCCAAAGTTGTCGTCGTTGATCGCATCCGAGCGATTGAATGCCAGCGTCGCGTAATTGAAAACGCCGCCGGTTCCCAAAGTGCCGCGCGCGCCGCCATTGCCAATTTGCACCACGCCGTTGCTGATGGTGAGCGATCCGCTGTGAAAGTTCGTTCCCGTCCACGTCCACGTTCCGGAACCTTCCTTGATGAAGCTCACGTTGTTGTAGGCGTTTCCGGCGAATACAGCGTCCGAGTTCAATCGCCCCACGCGCCATGTGACCGCGAGCCCGCCGTTGCCGCCGGGCGCGTTGATGATCGAACCATTCGCGCCAGACAATTCCCCTACGGGAATTCGTGGCGTGCCGCCAGTGCGATTCTGAAATGTGGTGGCTGCGGCAATACTGACGCGTGCATTGGGAAACCCAGCCGGATTGTTGCAACGATAATCACTCGTG
>CAMLLE010000150.1 GCA_946480555.1 uncultured Verrucomicrobia subdivision 3 bacterium | reverse complement strand
CAGCTTCCAACGCAAGGGCGTCACGGTGAACACGCCGCACGCGGCTTCTCAGGTAATAGTCGCGGCGTTGGACTCCCCGATGCTCCGGCCAATTCACGATTCTCGGCTTTGCGTCCGTGCTCCTTCACGCCTTTGCGTAGATTGATAAACGGGCCGACGCTCAACGCTGACCCATGTTCTTCCTCAGCAGGTAAATCATTCCAGCGATCACCAGCACCGCGAGGATGAACGCAATGACGGTGGCAAAGTTCTTCAACACCCTGGCCTGTTTGAAGGCTTTGTCAGTTCGCCGCTTTTCGGATTGCATGAACAGCGCGAGCTCTTTTTCGAGCGATACAACGGAATCTTCGTCCTTAAGCGCGAGCGTCAGCCAGGTATCGGTCGATTGTCCAAAATCCGCCGGGAGCCGTTTCAACGCCTCTGGCTTGGCGGGTTGAAATCCATTCTGTTTCCAGAAGGGCGCATCCTCGCGGGTCCAGATCCGGACCAGCCCGTGATTCAGCGCCAGTGACTGAACACGTTCCCAAAACATGGGCCGGACGTGATCGGCCATGGCAAAGTCTGGGAATGCCTCGCTATGCAACAGCGCGTGGCGGCCCACAATCTGAAAGCCGATGCCGCCGATCACTTGTTCGTGGGCATCCACCGCAACCTGATATTCTGTAAGCTTGCGTTCCAGCGCGGCCAGATCGAATTGCATGCTGGCCCATATCGGTCGCAACGCTCCGAGATCGTCCAGAGTGGCGCGCCGGATTCGCAAGTTGCCCGAATTCATACGCGCATGTTATGGCCCGAGAACGGCAAATCCAACGCAGTTTGTTCCTCCGAATCTACATCCGGATGGCTGTGTCGGGATGCGGCCGCTGATGTCGGGCTTTTCCGCAAATCTAAAATCCATTTTCTGTGAAAGGTTTCGCGTTTCGAAACGTATATACCTTCGTCACCTCAGATCGGAGAGCCCGAGATCATCTCTCCGGATTCCCGTGACGGGTGCCACTCCGCAAGGGGTGGCGCCCTTTCGTTGAATGCATCGAGTGAAACGTCGGCGGGATCCCACTCCACGCGAGCGCGGGCGGCAGCCACGTATCAAGTGAAGGGACACCCGCAGCTTCTGCTTTTGCCGGAGCTGAGGAAGTTCACAGTTGAAGTGCCAGGGCACCGTTCTTTACGCCTGCTTGGCGACCTTCGCGATCTCCGCATGAGGCTGTCGAAGCCTCAGGAGATGCGCGCCAGCTCCTGCCAGAGATGTGCCGCCATGCGCTGGCCTTTAGCAAAGCAATCGAGATTGAACTTCTCGTTCGGCGAATGCGCGTTATCGTCCGGCAGCGCCAAACCGAGCAGCAGCGTTTCGGCACCGAGGATTTTCTTGAAGTCATTCACGATCGGAATCGAGCCGCCTTCCCGCATCAGGATCGGCTCTGTTCCAAACGCCGCCTTCAGCGCGCGCAAAGCGGCCTGCGCTTGTGCTCCGGTTGGCGATACCAGATACGGCTCGGCAGCGTGCCCGGCTTCGATTTCCATTCGAACCGTTTTTGGGCAGATGCGTTTCAGGTGTTCCGTGACCAGCTGAATGATCTTCTCCGGATTCTGTTTTGGAACCAGCCGCGTGGTAATCTTCACCCGCGCCCAGGACGGCACGATGGTTTTGCTGCCTTCGCCCTGGTATCCACTGGTAAGTCCATTGATTTCCAAAGTGGGCCGGGCGGATCGTTGTTCGAACGGTGTGAATCCATTTTCGCCGAACAGCTCAGGCACGCCCAGCATGGCGCGGTATTGTTCGTCCGTGAACGGAAGCCGCTTGAACTGCTCGCGTTCGTAATCCGAAAGCGGATCAACATCGTCATAGAATCCTGGAATCGCCACCCGACCATCTGCATCGCGCAGGGACGCGAGCATCTGGCAGAGCGCCATTGCAGGATTGTCCACGGTGCCGCCAAAAATTCCCGAATGCAGATCGCGCGCCGGACCGTGCAGCTTCACTTCAAAAGCGGCAATCCCGCGCAGCGCGTAAGTCAGGGCAGGGGAATCGATCGCTGGCATGCCAGTATCCGAAATCACCACGCCATCGCAGCGAAGCGATTCGCGTCGTTCGGTCAGGAAAGCCGCCAGCGAGGCGCTGCCAATTTCTTCTTCACCTTCGATGATGAACGTGAGGTCGCATGGCAGTTCCGTTCCAGTTTTCAAGTAGGCCTCCACAGCGGCAAGGTGCGCGAGGTTTTGTCCCTTGTTGTCGCTGGCGCCGCGCGCAAAGAGCGATCGGCCTTCAATGCGCGGCTCGAATGGCGGCGTATTCCAGAGTTCAAACGGCTCCGGCGGCTGGACGTCATAATGGCCATAAACCAGAAAGTGCGGGCGCTTGCCGCCGCGTTTCGGCGTCCGGGCGAGCACGATCGGATGCCCCGCGGTCGCACACAATTCAGCATCAAGACCGATCTCGATACAATGGCCTGCGATCCATTCCGCGCAGCGCTTCATGTCCGGCGCATGCTGCGGTTGGGCCGAGACGCTGGGAAAACGGACGTAGTCGCACAACTGGCTGACAAACCGCGACTCATTCATCTGCAAAAAATCCAGAACTGCTTGCATGGCGCGATGTGTAGCAGGCGGGGAAGTTCAAGGAAAGGAGGGATGGCCAGGGTCGGGCAATTCTACCCCCCCCAAGAATGGGGAACATTCGACAACGAACGTTCAACGCTCAACATTCAGGGCAGGGTTGCCTTGCCCAGGCAACCCCACGCTGAAAGCGCGGAAGAGACGTGACCTGTAACGTTCGTACCGAATTTCCAATAGTCACATCTCCTGCCTCGCGGCGCGGATGCCCAGGGCCGGCATCCCTTCCATCGGGTGACGGGTTCATGGCGCAATCCGCGAAACAGTTCCGTGGAAGTCTCATTTTGGACCGCCGTATGAGAAGGACAGCGCGGCATCATGGGCGAACCAGCCTTCGGGCGTCGCCGGTGCGTCCGTTGGGGCCGAGAGCTGTGCTGCTCAGGATGTAAACTTCTCCGGTCTCATCTTCGCCGAAGCCCTTGACGAATCGGTTCAAGCGTCCGCCACTGGGATGCAGCTGAAAGTCGAATCGCTCCCAGATTCCGGGCCGCGTCTCCTCCAGATAATAGAGTGCGCCGTTCGGTGTGTTGAACGCGGTGCTGAAATCCCCGAACACATATTTGCCCGCCAGTTCCGGATAACCCGCGCCACGATAGACGTAGCCGCCGATAATCGAGATGCCGAGCGGCCCATGCGGATACTCGAAGATGGGAAAATCCAACGAAGCGATATCGACGTTGAGCGTGCTGGCGAGGCCGGGATCGAAACCGTGGTGGCTTTCCATGATGCGCCAGCCGTAGTTCGCGCCCTTCCGCAGAATGTTCACTTCTTCCCAGATGTTTTGACCGACGTCCGCCACGAAGCCTTGTCGCGTACCACCGCGATCGAATGAGAAGCGCCACGGATTGCGCAGTCCGTACGCGAAGATCTCCGGCGCTGCACCCGCCGTGTTCACAAACGGATTGTCGTTCGGAATTCCATATTGCCCGTTGCTTGAGTTGTTGCCTTCGACATCGATGCGCAGAATCTTGCCGAGCAGATTCGTCAGCACCTGGGCATTGCCAACCGCACCATGTTGATCCCCGGCCCCGCCGCCGTCGCCGGAAGCGATGTAGAGGAATCCATCCGGTCCGAACGCCAGCGCGCCGCCCTCGTGATTGAACTCCGGTTGATCGATCGTCAGCAGCACGCGTTCGCTCGCGGCGTCGGCAAGGTTGGTGTCTGCCACTGAAACTTTGAATTCCGAAAGGACGGTTTTGTTGTTGAACGGCGCACCGGTTGGCGGAGCGGAGTAATAGACGAAGAAGCGGCCATTCGTCGCGTAGCCGGGATGGAAAACGAGGCCGAGCAAACCGCGTTCGTCATAATTCGCCTGCAGCGTCACCATCCGGTTGGAGATGTCGAGAAAGGGCATCGTCAGAAGGTTGCCCGCGCTGTCCACGATCCGGATGTGGCCGATCTGATCCGCGATGAACAGCCGCTGCGAACCGTCGTTCGCGTGGGTCAACACCGTTGGCGCAACCAGGTTTGTGGCCGCCACCTCAAGTCGAACGGCCAAGCCTGCCCGCGCCGGTGGCAATGAATTCAAACGATAGAAAAGATTTGTGTTCGCTGCGTGCTCGGCGTCTGCCAGGAACGGAAGGCTGCGAAAGAAGTTCGAGCCGGACACCGCGCCGCGGATGTTTGCTACCGCCAGTTTCCAGGGCGTGTCCAGCGCCGTGGTGTAAAGCACGTCGAAACTTCCGTTCGTGTCACCGCTCCAAGTGAGCGTGACTTCGCCATTCGTGATCACGACTGGCGGCGTGGCGAAGACCGCGTTTGTAAATCCAATGTGCGTGATCATGGCGGGCGAGGGCGGGGGCGGCGGTGTGAAACCAACTTCCAGTTCAGGAATGTTCAGCGCGTCTTCCTTTGAGCCGAAACCGCGGACTGACCGTGATGAAGCTTCCGCTGTCGAAGTCAGCAGCCAACCCGCATTCAGTGACGGATTGCTCAGCCAAAACTGGATATCCGCCACCACTCCGCTGCCGATCCAGGAATACGTTGTTCCAGAAGTGGTGCCGACCATGACCGAGGCGCTCGCTGATCCTGGCGCATCGTCCAACGCGCCCGGCGCAGTCCACGGCAGGCTGTTGTGAACGCGCGCGTTCCAGGTCGCTTCTCCGGTCGTGGCCGGAGCGCCGCTGTTTCCAATCTTCGCACCTTCGTTCCAGCCCGTTGTCAGGCGGCGCAATTCGAAATTGGAATGCACCGGCCCGGTCATTGGCACACGCGTCATCCTCAGGCGCAGGACGGCGGATGTGATGGTTGAGCCCGGGGGCACGCTGCCGAGATCGAAACGGATCATGCCACGGCGAAGCCCGCCGCCGCCATCCAGCCCGGCGTCGAACCACGGATGCGCGCCCGCATTGCTGTCCGCCTGATTTGATTGGATAAACGTGTCCGCCGCCGGAGTCAGCGTGACGACATCCGCGCGAACGCTGGAGGACAGGGCCGATGCGAGGCACAACGCGAAGCAAGGATTGCAGAGTTTTTTCATAATGTTTCGGCACCCCAATAGAATGCTCGGCCCGGAAGCGGCACCGAGCTTCATGGAGTTAAGAGCAACGAAGCGGGGAATGGTTCCCAGAAGTCGAATCTTCAACGGTCAATTTCGAATCCACCTGAACGTCGAACATCGAATGTTCATGGTTGAATGTTCCGATGGATGGAGAGCCTCCGCGATTTAAAATCGAGCTGGCGAACGCAGGAATGCCCGGCCCTGGGCATCCGCGCCCCAGTGCGGCGCAAGGGACGTGGCTTCAACAATCACACGCAGAAGTTCCGGATCGCGCCTCTTTCGCGCTTTCAGCGCTGGCTTGCCTGAGCCGGGCAACCCTGCCCTGAAATGTGGAGCGTTGAATGTTCGTTGTGGGATGTCTCCCACTCTTGGTTCATGGGCAGATTCGACCTGCAACAATGGACGCGCATCGAAGCCATGAACCTGGCAGGGACGGCGCGCTGCGCCGTCCGCGCCACCGAGCGAAGCGTCAGCTGGCGCAGCGAGGAGAGTGCGGCTTGCGACGTTCCGTTCCATCGCCTGGCGCTGCGTTTGGCGACGGGGACATCGCAGCGCGATGTCCCAACCCCCATCAGGCTTATGGAAGAACTGCCGCGTCTGCGAATGTTACGGCGCTTTCTCTTTGAGTTTCTCCCAAGCCTCAATCTGCGCCTGCGAGCGGGTGGCGATTTCCTTGAGCTTCTCTGCCTGCCGGTGCTGAGCTTCCTGCAGTTCCTGAAATGCGGCATGCCGATCCGTTTCCGAACCGCTCGATTGAGCCGCGGCCAGTCGTTGCTGGGCCTGCTGGACGGCTTGTTGCATCTCCGAGGCAGCAGATTTGAATTCCTCAAATGCCATTTCACGCAGACGCTTCCTGCCGTCATCCAGCGAAACGTCCGCCGGTTGCGGAATGGTGCGTTGAACCTGTTCCACCGCGGCTGCGCGAACCTGTGGATCGATGCCTGATTCCGCTGCCGTGGAAGTGGCTGGCGCCGGGGTCGAAACGCGCACGATGGCGCGCGTCAGGTCGGCTTCCAACGCCGATTCCCACTCTGGAGAAAGGCGCGGCAAGGTTTCGCGACGATCGTCTTGCGCGACCGCAATGCCGAAGAAACAGGCATCGCCGGATTGCAGGTTGAATGGCTGCACGCCATCACGCGAGGCTGAATGCACGGCATCCGGATCTGCGGTTGAACTGAAACGTTCAACTTGAATTCTGCCTGCGCTCTCCAACTCGTATTCACGGATCAAGCGTTCGGCGCGTGCCGCGTATTCCTTGAGCTCCGGCGAAACGGTTTTGGAATCGAACATCGCGTAGAAACGGAGCTGCACCGGCTGGTTCAAATGTTGCAGCGCAACGCGGGTGCCTTCAGAAAGCTGTCCCGCCTCAGCCTTCATCGGTGGTGTGGCGTTGGGCTTGTTCACCACGATGACTATGGTTGCGCCGATTGCGGCCGAGAGCAGCGCGACCAGCAGCACTGCGGGCATTGAGGCGCCCAGCAGCTTGGAATGGGGGAGATTTCGCAGCGGGTTCATGGAAGTGACGTGTTCGCTTGCGGCCGAAGCTGCCACCGTTGCGAAGAGCGCGCGAGGAAAAGTTTGCTGGCCGCTGGCCGCGGTTTTGCCGGAAGGAATTACGCTGAAACCCGCACTGTCATTGGTTGGAATGGCTGTTTGGGCGAGGTCCATGCGCGACGTCAGCCAAGCAAAGGTCAGCATCCGCCAAGATTCGGAAAGAGCGGAAATCCGGGCGGGATTAGCCTCTCATCGCATTATGGGCAACTGGATTTCAATTCAACCGCCAGTTCGTCTGCGACGGGCAGAACGATTCGGCCCAGCCTTCCCGGCCCGGCCCCGGCTCCCCTTCGCAAGCAAGCTTCCGGTCTTCCTCGGATTGTTCGTCTGCGCCGCCTTCGCTTTCGCGGCCGAACCTGTGCCGCACCTGAGCATCACTCAGCCGGGAGGAATGCCCGGCTGGCCGGTGATCACGGGCGTGGATCGCGGCAGCAACAGCATGACGATCCATTTCGACGGGCCGCAGGGGTTCTATCGCGTGATGCAAAAGAAGCGGATGCAGGACAAGAACTGGACGCAGGTGGGCAGCCCCAC
>CAMLLE010000149.1 GCA_946480555.1 uncultured Verrucomicrobia subdivision 3 bacterium | reverse complement strand
TTCAAGAAGCATGTGATCACGCTGGAAGATCCGATCGAGTTCGTGTTCGAAGACAACCAGTCCGTGATCGAACAGCGCGAGGTTGGGCTCGACACGCTTTCGTTCCATCACGCCCTCAAGCACGTGCTGCGGCAGGATCCGGACATCATCATGATCGGCGAAATGCGCGACTCCATCAGCTTCACCGCGGCGATGAGCGCGGCGGATACGGGCCATCTGGTGTTTTCCACGTTGCACACCACCAATGCTTCGCAGTCGATCACGCGCATTCTCGATTTCTTCAAGGCTGAGGAACGCGAACAAGTGCGCCGTCAGCTCGCCGGCTGTCTCCAGGCGGTGGTTTGCCAGCGCATGGTGGGAACAGTGAGTGGAACGATGACTCCGGCGCTGGAAATCCTGATCAACACGCCCACGGTGAAGAAGTTGATCGAAGAGAACCGCCTCGACAAGCTGGCGGCGGCAATCGAAACCGGCACCGAAGATGGCATGATCACTTTCAATCAAGCGCTCTTCCAGCTGGTGAAGGATGGCAAGGTTTCTCAAAAGGAAGCACTGGCCAAAGCGAGCAACCCGCAAGCGCTCGAAATGAACTTCAAAGGCATCTTCCTCGACGAAGGCCGCCGCATTCTGGGCTGATTTCCTTGGCGGCGGCGAGTCTTACCCTCCGCCCCGCTTTGGACATTACAGGGTGGGATTGCCCGGCTCAGACAACCCCGCGCTGAAAGCGGCCATGGGGCGCGGCTGCCTCGTCTCGGCCAGCTGCGGCATGTTCGCGCCGAACTGAATGTCGCAGCTCGTTCCTCCGAACACTGCACGTTGAGCGTTGAAGTTCATTGTTGAATGTTCACCGCTTCTTCCGCTCCACCATCAAGAGGTGTTCACACGCCAGCACCACCTCACCGCGCTGGTTCGAAACTTCCAACGCCTCCACCACGATTCCGAATTCCGGCTTTTTGTGGTCGCGCTTTTCCTTGATCGTCACGCGTGAACGGATGGTGTCTCCAATGAACACCGGCTTGATGAAGCGCAACCGATCGTAGCCGTAGCTGAATGCCAGCGGATTGATTTCTCCCGCCGTCATCCCGACCGCCACGCTGAAGATCAAAGTCCCGTGCGCAATCCGCTGGCCGAACGGCTGGGTTTTGCACCATTCGGCGTCCATGTGATGCGGATAGAAATCTCCCGTCTGTCCGGCGTGCAACACGATGTCCGCTTCCGTGATCGTGCGGCCGGTTGTTTCGCGGCTCGCGTTCAATTCGTAATCTTCGAAGTGCCGGGAATTCATGGTGCGATGCTGAACGGGAACCGTGCTTCAGTGGAAGCCGAAGTTTTTTGAGTCCTGCCAATTCATTTTCAAGTTCTGCCAGCGGCGGAACTTTGGTTTGACTGCCATCGCGTTCTACATTTGCCTGCGTTCAACCCTGATGCCCTCAATTCTCAACCACGGATGAACACGGATCGACACGGATGGGGGGGGACGAGTTGCGCGAGTGTCCCAAGATCGGACGAAGTCCGGCGCGGAAGGCGCAAGATGAGTGTGAATCAAACGAGCAAGTATTTTGAGAAGCATCCATGCTCATCCGGGGTGAATTCTGATTGAGTCGCAAATTTCAACCGGCGTGAAATTTCTCGTAACTGGCGGAACTGGTTTCATCGGCTGGCGCGTCGTTCGCAACCTGCTCGAACGCGGCATTCCGGTCGTGTTGGGCGATTGGCAGCCCGATCCCAGTGTCCTCGCCCGACTGCCCGGCGCGGAACTCGCCACGGTCGATATTTCTGACAAGACCTCTGTCGAATCGATCTTCGCGCGCCATGCGGACATCACGCACGTGATCCATCTCGCGTATCTCATGAGCGCCGAAGTGGAGGCGAATCCGCATCTCGGCGCGAGTGTGAACATCCTCGGGATGATCAATTTGTTCGAAGCGGCCGTGCGGCGGAAACTCACGCGGCTCGTCTTCACCAGCAGCGAAACCGTCTATGGCGCTTCCCAGGATTGCTATGGCGATCGCGACGTGACCGAAGACGATTTCTGCGGTCCCGGCAGCCACTTTTTCACGTATGGCGTCATGAAAACGCTGAACGAGTTCATGGCGCGAAAGTATGTGGAGAAGCACGGCGTCAGCATCGCCTGCACGCGGCCGCCGGTGGTGTTCGGCTTTGGCCGCAAGCGAGGATCCGTGCTTTGGGCCGAGGACTTCGCCACGCTTCCCGCACTCGGAAAGCCTGTGACGCTTCCGTTTCCGGGGCGCACGCGCGACAGCTGGATTTATGTCGATGACTGTGCGGAACAACTGGTCCGCCTCGCGCTTAAACCGAAACTGAGCCATTTCGCCTACAACAATGGCGGCGAAACGGTGACGGCTACAGAATTGGCTGCGCTCGTTCGCCGCTGGCTGCCCGACGCGCAAATCAACTTTGACGAATCCAAATCCACCACGCCGTTGATCGATCGCATGTCCGGCCAGCGACTGGCGCATGAAATTGGCTTTCAACCACGCCCGCTTGCTGAAGGCATTCGCGCCCACATTAATGAAGCCCGCGCTTACGCCGGGTTGCCTCCCGTTTGATTATGAACCGATTCCGCAACACCGTCGTTGGCAGTTACCCACGCCCCACGCAGGTTGAAGACACGCTCAAGAAGCCCACGCTGTCGCAGTCCGAAATTGACGATCTCATCCGCTGGGCCGCCAAGGATCAGGCTGATCTCGGGCTTGACGTCATCACCGATGGCGAAGCGTATCGCGAGAACATGTATTACTTCTACCAGAAGCGGCTGGAGGGGATTTCCATGGAGAACATGCCGAAGAAAACCTTTGGCCATGCAGGCTTCGGAATCGAATGCGCGCGCGTGACGGGTGAAATCCGAAATCCGCGATTCAACCTCGCGCACAACTGGAAACTCGCGCGTGAAGCGGCGCCGAAGCATGTGCGTGTGAAGCAGACCGTCACCGGGCCGCACGTGCTGACGCGCTTCAGCGTAAACGAACGGCCAGATCTTTATTCCGACGAACCAGCGCTCTGCCGTGCTTACGCAAAAGTCCTGGCGCAGGAACTTCGTGAAGTCATTGAGGCTGGCTGCGATTTCATCCAGTTCGATGAGCCGATGTGGACGGAAGCGCCGGAGCAAAGCGAATGGGCGGCGGGTATCTTGAACGAGTTGATCGAATCGCTGCCGAAGGTGCGCGTGGGATTGCATGTCTGCGGCGGCAACCCTCGGCGCAAGCGGGTTTACTTCACCAAATATACCGACCTCGTTCCCGCGTTCACCCGCGCAAAGATCGACGAAGTTTCGCTCGAGCATTGCACGCTCAGCTACGATCTCATGGATCTTTGGAAGCTCTGGAGTTTCAAAGGCGATCTCGCGCTCGGCCTGATCGATCAGCGCAGCGATACGATTGAAACCGTGGACGTGATCCGAAAACGAATTGAACCGGCGCTGAAACATTTCCCGCGCGAGCGATTGATTTTGACCAGCGAATGCGGTTTCGGTCACGTGCCGCTCGACATCACGCGCGCCAAACTCAGAGTGCTCGTGGAAGCCTGCAAAACGATATGAAGAGATCGGCGCACAGAGATGCCTGTAGCGCAGCCGTCCGCAGCTGCGGGTTCGAGCAGCGTCTCGCTGCGATTTGCATGAGAGCCGGGACTCCTCCGCAAGCCGCAGGCGTGGACGCCTGCGTTGCCGCATGAAACCGCTCGAAGGACTTCTCGTTCTCGATTTCAGCCAGTTCCTGGCAGGACCGGCGGCCGCGTTGCGACTGGCGGATCTCGGGGCACGCGTGATCAAGGTCGAGCGGCCGGGCACCGGCGATCTCTGCCGGCAACTCTACATTTCCAATCTCGGCATCGAAGGCGACAGCACGTTGTTCCATTCCATCAACCGAAACAAACAAAGCTTCGCCGCCGATCTGAAAAATCCCGCCGACCTCGCTGTCGTGAAAAAGCTGATCGCGCGTTCCGATGTGGTTTTGCAGAACTTCCGTCCCGGCGTGATGGCGCGCATCGGCTTGGAATATTCGCAAGTTGCCGAGATCAATCCGCGCGTCGTCTATGGCCGTGTCACTGGCTACGGCACGGAAGGTCCGTGGGTGGATTTGCCCGGGCAGGATTTGCTCGCGCAATCCGTTTCCGGCCTGACCTGGCTGAGCGGCGATGCGAGCCACGGTCCGGTGCCGATGGGGCTTGCCGTTGCCGATCTCGCGGCGAGCGCGCATCTCGTGCAAGGCGTTCTTGCGTGCCTGGTGCGGCGCGGAATCTCCGGGAAAGGCGGACTGGTTGAAGTCAGTTTGCTGGAATCGATTCTCGACCTTCAGTTCGAAGTGTTTAGCACGTACCTGAACGACGGCGGGAAACTGCCGCAGCGCAGTGAGGTTCGAAACGGCCATGCCTATCTCGGCGCGCCTTATGGGATTTATCAAACGGCGGACAGCTGGATTGCGCTGGCGATGGGTTCGGTGGTTCGGCTGGGTGAAATCCTGGAATGTCCCGCGTTGCAGGCGTTCACCGATGCGAACACGTGGTTCACTCAGCGGGATGAGATCAAATCACGGCTGCGAGAACATCTCGCGATGAAGCCCATTGCGTGGTGTCTGGAACGGTTGCGCGCGGCGGATTACTGGAGCGCTGAAGTGCTGAGCTGGTCGCGCTTGCGCGAAGAGGAAGCGTACAAAGTGCTCGGCTGGGAACAAACGGTGACGCTGGCCGGAGGATCGCAGGTGAAGACTTCGCGTTGCCCGATCCGAATCGATGGCGAGCGATTCTATTCGCCGCAAGGTTCACCGCGCATCGGTCAGCATAACGAACAGATCAGATCTGAGTTTGGCCTGTGAGGATCATCGACACCCATCAACACCTGCTTTATCCGGATCGCTTCCAGTATGCCTGGTGCGATGGCGTTCCGGCTTTGAAGGGAAAGCGTTTTGGAATGGAGGAATACGCGGAAGCTTCGCGCGGAACTGGGATCGAAGCCACGTTGTTCATGGAAGTGGACGTGGACGAAGCTCAGATGAAGAACGAGGCAGAGTTTTTTCTGAAGTTCGCAAGTGGTGGTGCCGGCATTCAGTCCGCTCAGGACAGGTTGGCCGGAAACCTTCCCAGCATTACAGGTCCGCCCATCGCCGGGGTGATTGCTGCCAGCCGGCCCGAGCACGATGGCTTCGAAGCTTACGTGGATTCCATTGCGCACGCGAAACTCAAAGGCTTGCGCCGCATCTTCCACACGCAGTCCCCAGCGCTGATTGAATCGACAACTGTCGCGCGCAATCTCAACGCGCTCGCCCAGCGTCGGCTCACGTTCGATCTGTGCGCGCTGCCATCCCAGTTGCGTGCCGCGCAAACCTTGCTTCGCGCCGTGCCGAATCTTCAGTTCATTCTCGATCATTGCGGCATCCCAGACGTTCGGGCGAACGCGCTGGATCCCTGGCGCGCTCACATTCGCGAGCTGGCGCAATTTCCCAATCTCGCCTGCAAGATTTCCGGCGTGGTCGCGTATTGCGATCCGGCGCGCGCATCGGCCGATGCGATCCGGCCCTTCGTCGAGCACTGCATCGAATGCTTCGGCTGGGATCGCGTGCTTTTCGGCGGCGACTGGCCGGTGTGCAATCTGACTTCTTCCCTGGCGAACTGGGTGGCAATGGCGAAGGCAATCGTCGCACGTGAATCGCTGGCACGGCAGGAACAACTGTTTTGGCGGAACGCGGTTCGGATTTATCGACTCGACGCATGAATTCAACCTCGCTCGATCTTCAACAATCATGGCCGAGGCCCAGTGCGCCAAAGCCGATTGTGCTGATCGGCGCGGGCGGCATTGTGCGCGATGCGCATTTGCCGGCGTATCGAAAGGCGAACTTTCCGGTTGCAGGTGTTTTTGACGTGAATCCCGCCGCGGCGGAAGTGCGCGCCGGCGAGTTTGGAATCCCAGTGTTTCATTCGATCACGGAAGCGGCGGCGCAGACGAACGTTGTCTTCGACCTCGCCACTCCGCCCGGTGAACACGAATCAGCCCTGGCTGCCTTGCCCGATGGCGCCACGGTTGTGATTCAGAAACCGATGGGCCGGAACGTGGCAGAAGCGGAGCGCATCGCGAAACTCTGCGAGCGAAAACGGATGAAGGCGGCGGTGAACTTTCAACTCCGGTTCGCTCCGTACATGCTGGCCATCAGGGATCTGGTCCAGCGCGGCGAACTTGGTGAGATCGTCGATCTGGAAGTGCATCTGAACCTGGAGACGCCCTGGGATTTGTTTCCGTTCCTCCGCCAGGAATCCCGCGTAGAGATTCTGGTACACACTGTTCATCACCTTGATCTCGTGCGGCTGTTTCTCGGCAATCCGCAGCGCGTCTTTGCCCGCACGGTGAAGCATCCACGCTTCCCGCAACTGGCCAGCGTGCGCTCCAGCATCATCCTGGATTACGGCGACATGATCCGCTGCTGCCTGTCGGTGAATCACTGTCATCGCTTTGGCCTGCAAAACATGGATGCCAGCGTGCGCATCGAAGGGACGGATGGCTGCGCGATTGCGACGCTTGGGTTGCTCCTGGATTATCCGCGCGGTTCGGCGGATCGATTGCAGATCATCGGACGCTCGTTTCCGCAATGGACCGAAGTTTCGCTCGAAGGCCGCTGGTTTCCGGACGGTTTCGTGGGCGTAATGTCCAATGTGCAGCGATTCGCCGCCGGGGAAGATGCGTCGTTGATTTCACCGGTTCGAGATGCGCTGGAGACGATGCGGCTGGTGGAAGCCTGTTATGTTTCGGACCAGAGCGGCGGCGTTCTTTTCAACAGCATTCGCAGTTCAAATTCATGAAGATCATTCGTTACCTGGATTCCCACGGAAACATCGGTTACGCGGCGCTGCAGCCGGATGGCGCGGCGCTGAAACTCAAAAGCGGCTTGTTCGAGAAAATCGAAGTCACAGGTGAGCGTGTGGAGGTCGCGAAACGACTCGCGCCGGTTTCGCCCACGAGCCTCTTCTGCATCGGGTTGAACTACCGTCACCACGCGCAGGAGACGGGCGCAAAGATTCCGGAATTTCCTGTGCTGTTCATGAAGGGCCTGAACGCGCTGCAGAATCCGGGCGATCCCATCGAACTGCCGCGCCACTTGCGCAGCAATGAAGTGGATTACGAATGCGAACTGGCCGTGGTGATCGGCCGGGCAGGGAAGAACATCCCGCGCGAACGGGCGCTGGAACACGTGCTCGGTTA
>CAMLLE010000148.1 GCA_946480555.1 uncultured Verrucomicrobia subdivision 3 bacterium | reverse complement strand
CGGTACATCCATCTGGCCGGGGCGCGAAGCTCGCAGCTCGTGATGGGCGTCACTGCCATTGTGATCGCTCCCGTGGCGGAGGAAGTTTTGTTTCGCGGAGTTCTTTATCCAGCCCTGCTGCGCTTCGGTTCGCGCCAGCTTGCGCTCTGGCTCACGGCGATTCTTTTCAGCCTGATTCACGGGAATCTCACAGCCCTGCTGCCGCTGGCGCTGATCTCGATCGGGTTCACCATTCTCTATGAGCGCACACAAAACCTGCTGGCACCGGTTCTCGCACACATGGTTTTCAACGCATCGAACTTCGTCATGCTTTTCCTTATGAAAGGCCAGCCATCGCCCTTGCCTGAATGAAAGAATTTGAACTGATTACGCGACTGACCCGCTCGCTGCCAGGAAACGCCACCGTGGTGAACGGCGCCGGGGACGACTGCGCCGTGCTGGACGTCGGACTGCCTGACCGCTTGCTGTTGTTCAAGACCGACGCGGTGGTGGAAGGAATACATTTCACCGCTGAAACGCCAGCAGAGAAAATCGGCCACAAAGCCCTCGCGCGTTGCCTCAGTGACATCGCGGCCATGGCGGGAACCGCCAGCGCGGCCCTCATCACGCTGGCGCTGCCAAAGCGGTACGATGTCGCCCGCGTGGAAGCGATTTACGCCGGCATGAACGCCACCGCGAGGAAGCACGAAGTTGCGATCGTGGGCGGCGAAACCACGACGAATCCGGAGCGCATCCTCATTTCGATTTCACTGCTTGGATTTGTCCCGCGCGGCAAGGCGGTGTTGCGATCCGGGGCGGAAGTGGGTGACGCGATTTTTGTGACCGGCGAACTGGGCGGCTCGCTTGCCGGCAAGCATCTGGATTTCGAGCCGCGCCTGGAGGAGGCCCGCTGGCTGGCGGAGCATTTCCGCCTTCACGCCATGCTGGATGTCAGCGATGGGCTGGCCGGCGATTTGAAGCACATTCTCAATGCGAGCCGCGTCGGCGCGGAATTGCTGACGACATCCATTCCCATTTCGCGCGAAGCCAGGCTCGCGTCAAAGGTGGAATCTTCAGCCAAACCGCCGGTGCTGGCCGCGCTGACTGATGGGGAAGACTTCGAACTGCTATTCACCATCGCGAGCAAGGACGCGGTGCCGCTGCTGGATGCGTGGCGCAAGCGATTTCCAAAAGTGAAGCTCACGTGCATTGGCAAGATCACGGATCACGAAGGCATCACGCTGCGCGACAAACAGGGCTATCGGCGGATGGATTTGATGGGGTATGAGCACTTCGGATGAGGCGCTTGAAAGCATTCAACATTCAACAATGAACATTCAACGCTCAACATTCATTGGAGGTTCAGCGTTGAATGTTCATTGTTGAATGTTCCGCCTCCTTTCCGCCGGCTTGCTCCTCCCGTCCCACTGCGGCATTGTAGGGTCGCATGACTCCACGCCGGGTCGCTGAAACGTCGCTGCGGCTGGACCGTTTCGAGTATTCGAGACTGGTCCGGGCGGTTGCGTTCTCGCTTCTGCTGCATGCGCTCTGCTTCGGCGGCTACAAGCTGGGCAAGAAGTTCGAAATCTGGGATTCGTTGCGTCTTCCCAAATGGCTGCAAAAGGGGCTGACACCACCCGCCATTTTCAAACAACCACCCCCGCAAATGGCGCAGCCGCGCGAAGTCCCGCTCGTGTTTGTGGATGTGAACCCGCAGCTCGCCACGCCCGAGCCGCCGAAGGAAGCGAAGTTCTATTCGAACAAGAATTCCGAAGCTGCGAATCCCGACGCCGAACAGCAAACCGATCAACCGAAGGTCACCGGCAAGCAGATGGACATCGTCAAAGCCGAGGATGTGCAGCGGATCAAGCTGGATCGTTTGCAGCCGAATTTCCCTCAAGCCGAAGAAACCCGGCAGCCGGAAGCGGCACGGCCCAGCAAGCAACAGCCGGTCGGCGATCTGGCAATCGCGAAACCCCAGGAGGAACAGCGCGACAACGTCGGAACTGCCGAACGGGCCCGCCCGCGCACGGTCCGGGAAGCAGTGGCACGGCAGAACCGCAATCAACTTGCCGGCGAGAAGATGAAGCAGGAAGGCGGTGTCGCGCGCCATCGGGGGCACGTCAGTTTCGACACGAAGCAGACACCTTATGGAGATTACGATGCTGCATTTATCGCCGCGGTGGAAAGCCGGTGGTTTGCGTTGTTGGAATCGAATCCCATGCTCAGTTATCAAAGCGGCCGTGTGGTTCTCCGGTTTCAGCTGACGCACGACGGCAAAATTCAAAAGATGGAAGTCGTCGAGACCACGGTTGGCCCGTCGTTGACCCAGGTTTGCAGGAACGCGATCACTGATCCCTCGCCTTACGAACGCTGGCCGCGCGAGATGCGGCTGATGATGGAAAAAGATTTCCGGGAAATTCAGTTCGCTTTCTACTATTACTGAGCGAACGCACATGCACTTGGAATTCGTTGTTTACGTTCTGCTGATCATCACGTCCGTGGTGGGCCTGGCATTCATCGTCGAACGCGGGCTCGCGCTGCGCTGGAACAAAGTGGTGCCGAAGGAAGTCGCCGCGGCGGTGGAATCCTGCCAGAACAAGGAGGACGTTCCCATGCTCAAGCGCGTCTGCCAGCAGCACGATTCGCCCCTCAGCCGGCTGCTGCTGATCGCTGCGGAGCACCTCAGCTGGCCCAAGACAGAGAACGTGGATGCCATCCAAACCCGCGCGCGCAACGAAATCGTGAAGTTGGAACGCGGGCTCGTCGTGCTCGAAATCATTGTCGGCATCGCACCGCTGCTTGGCTTGGTGGGAACGATCATCGGGATGATGACAGTGTTCGGAGATGTCGGCCAGGCCGGCCTGAACGACGCCGCCAAACTGGCACACGGCATCGCGGTAATTCTTCAGGCGACGCTGATTGGTTTGCTGATAGCGATTCCGGCGCTGGTCTTCTGGAGCTATTACACCAAGAAAATCGAAATCATCGCGGTCGAGATGGAAACACTGTGCGATGAATTCGTGCGGCGGCAGTATCGGGAGACAACCGTGAAGTGAGAATTGCAGAACATTCAACAATGAACATTCAACATTCAACACTCATGCCGGACTCGTTCGGAACATTGAATGTTGAGCGTTCAATGTTGAATGTTGAATGTTTCCAGCCCTGCTCCTAGCCATGCATTTCCACGTCCGCAAACGCCGCGGCACTCCGGCCGTCATCATCGTTGCCTTGATCGATGTGCTGATCGTGATGCTGATCTTCCTGATGGCCACGATGACGTTCAAACAGCAGCCCGCCTTGAAGCTCTCATTGCCGGAGTCCAGTCAGGCGACGAGGGAAGGCGCGAGCGAAACAGCCGCATTGGTGATCAGCATCGATTCGAAGGGGGTAATTCGCTTCGGCACGGACGCGCTGCCGGTGACGGAGGATCGGCTGAAGCAGGAAATTCAGAAAGCCGTGGCCAAGAATCCCGACCAACGCTTCGCCCTGAGTTCCGACAAGGACGCGCCCGTCGGTCAGTTCATCAAAGTCATGGACGCGGCCAAAGCCGCGAATGTGAAAATGCTGAGCGCGTTTGCGAAAGAAGCGAAGTGATTTGCGATTGCGGACCGTCGGCGGTCGCAGGCCGCCGCTCCTGGGACGTTGCCCGCGATCTGTAGCCGCCGGGTTGCGCGCGGAGTTTTCGTTCGGCTGCGAGATCGCCAGTCGCCCAGGCCGGCGCCAATTCCCGCTCACCCGATTGAGTGAAGTCCGCAAACTTGACGCGCGTTTTTGCCCTTAGTTTTTTATAGACCGTGCCGGTTGAACGCCGTAGTTTAGCGAAGCCGTTTTTTGGAAGCCAATGTAGCTCAGTGGTAGAGCAACGGTTTCGTAAACCGTAGGTCGTGGGTTCAATCCCCACCATTGGCTCCAGTCTCCCAGCACGGCTTCACCGTTCCCGTTTCATTGATATGAACATTGTCCTTGATCGAACTCGCGCAGCCACATCGCTGCCCCTGAAATCCACATTGAAGAGACTCTCCTTCACCTTCGCGCTGGCGGGCGCCGCCCTGCTCTGCCCGGCCAGCCCGGAAGCGCCGGAGGATTGGGAAAAACCGGAGCTGACCGGCATCAACAACGAACGCCCGCACGCGAACTTCATCATCTGCCCGGACGCGCAAACGGCGATGAGTGTGAAGATGAACGTGAACAGCGAACGCGTGAAGTCCGCCTTCTACCGTTCGCTGAACGGTGATTGGAAATATCACTACGCTTCGAATCACCTCGCGCGTGTGCCGGACTTCTGGAAAACGGATTTCAACGACAGCAGCTGGAAAACGATTCCCGTTCCTTCCAACGTCGAAATGCTCGGTTACGGCGTGCCGATCTACGTGAACGTCCGTTATCCCTGGCAGACGGAACCGAATCCGCCGTTCGTGCCGCCGAACGATCCGAACAACACTGTGAATTCCTACCGCCGCACCTTCGATGTGCCCAAGGATTGGGACGGCCGCAAAGTGTTCCTCACGTTCGATGGCGTGAATTCCTTTTTCTACGTCTGGATCAACGGCGCGAAAGTCGGCATGGGCAAGGACAGCCGCACGGCGGTGGAATTCGACATCACAAAGTTCCTGAAGCCCGGCCAGAATCTCATCGCCGTCGAAAACCTCCGCTGGTGCGATGGGTCCTATCTGGAGGACCAGGATTTCTGGCGCATGAGCGGAATTTTCCGCGATGTATATGTCTGGTCGCCGCCGAACGTTCACATCCGCGACATCGAGGTGAAGACGGATCTCGATTCGGAGTATCGCGACGCACAGGCCCACGGCCGGATGCATCTGATCAACTACGGCAAGGAAGACACCACCGTGACAATCGACGTCGCGATGTATGACCCGCACGGCGGCACCGTGTTGAACCGGTCGTTCGAACAACCGATTCTCGCCGGTGAAGAGCGCGTGATCGATGGCACGGCGGACATCGCCAATCCGTTGAAGTGGTCGGCTGAAACGCCGCATCTCTACAAGCTGCTGGTCTCTGTTTCGGATTCCTCCGGCAAGGTGCTGGAAGTGCTGCCGTTGAACATGGGCTTCCGTGAGGTGGAAATCCGCGACGGAAATCTGCTCGTGAGCGGCCGCCGCGTCCTGATCAAGGGCGTGAACCGTCACGAGATCGATCCCGACCTCGGCCAGGCCGTCACGGTCGAAGGCATGATTCGCGACATCCAACGCATGAAGCAGTTCAACGTGAACACCGTTCGCTGCAGTCATTATCCCAATCAGCCGTCGTGGTACGATCTTTGTGATCGTTTCGGCATTTACGTCATCGACGAAGCGAACATCGAAAGCCACGGCATGGGTTATGGCGACAAGACGCTGGCGAAGCGCGACGACTTTGCCGCCGCACACATGGATCGAACTGTTCGCATGGTGGAACGAAACAAGAATCACGCATCGATCATCATCTGGTCGCTCGGCAACGAAGCCGGCGACGGGCCGAACTTCGAAGCCACGTCGAAATGGATCAAGCAGCGCGATGCCAGCCGTCCGGTGCATTACGAGCAGGCCGGCCACAAGCCGCACACCGATATCGTTTGCCCCATGTATCCGCGTCCAGAAGGCCTCGCACGCTATGCGGCGCAGAAACGCGACCGCCCTTACATCATGTGCGAATACCAGCACGCGATGGGCAACAGCACGGGCGACATGTGGTCTTACTGGAAACAGATTTATGAAAAGCCTTACCTGCAGGGCGGCTCGATCTGGGATTGGGTGGACCAGGCGTTGCGCCAGCCGGTGAACCGGGCAACCCGCGCGCACTACGTTCCGGTGAAACCGGGCGACAAAACTTTCTGGGCCTACGGCGGCGATTTCGGGCCGAAGGACATTCCGAGCGATGACAACTTTTGCAACAACGGCCTGGTGAATCCCGACCGCGAACCGCACCCCGGCGCGTGGGAAGTGAAGCACGTTTACCAGTACATTCACGCGAAGCCGGTCGATCTCACCACGCGCACGGTGGAAATCAAGAACTGGTATGACTTCACGAACCTCAAGGACATCGCGGATTGCAGCTGGAAATTGAAGGCGGATGGGAAGGAAATCCAAGGCGGCACGCTGCCGGCTCTCGACGTCGCTCCCGGTGCAACCACGCAAATCACAGTTCCGGTGAAGGCCTTCAAGCCAAAGCCCGGCGTAGAATACTTCCTTGAACTGAGCTTCAAGTTGAAGAGCGATGCGCCGTGGGCAAAGGCAGGACACGAAGTGGCTTGGGATGAATTCCAGCTCCCGGATTCCGCCCCTGCCGAAACGTTCAAACCCGGCCGCGCAGGCAGCCTGAAGGTGAAGCAGTCGGGGAATTCAGCGACAATTTCCGGCCGTGGCTTCCAGCTGACATTCGATGCCGTGGAAGGTTTGAAATCGTGGACGGCGAATCGCGCCGAACTGATCCGTTCGCCGTTGCATCCGCATTTCTGGCGCGCGCAGACGGACAACGATCGCGGCCGCTGGCGCGGAAACGATTCCCAGGAAACCTGGAAACGCGCGCACACGGAAGCGCAATCCCGGAAGTTCACCGTCGAGAAGAAGGCCGATCATTACGCCGTGACCACCGAGCTGCAGCTGCCGAAGGCTGGCAACGCGATCTGGACGACTCTTTACAAGGTGTACGCCAGTGGCGACGTGCTCGTGGAAGCGAGCTTCAAGGCGGGAACTTCAAATCTGATTCGCATGCCACGGCTGGGCATGCAGATGACGCTGCCCGCGAGCCTGGAACGGATCACCTGGCTGGGACCTGGGCCGCAGGAAACGTACGCGGATCGCAAGGACGCGCGCGTGGGCGTTTACAGCGGTTCCGTGGAAGAACAGTTCTGCGCCGACTACAGCGAGCCGGGCGAAAGCGGAAACAAGGTGAACGTCCGCTGGGTTGCGTTGACGAATGACAAAGGCGCGGGACTGCTCGCCATCGGGCAGCCGTTGCTCAGTGTCAATGCGCTGCACTACGGCACGGAAGATTTGAACGCGGGCAAACACGCGTTCGAGCTGCCGCGCCGCGATTACATCACGTTGAACCTCGATCTGAAGCAACAGGGTTTGGGTGGCGACGATAGCTGGGGCGCGTGGCCGCATCGGGAATTTCAGATTCCCGTGCAGGACTACAGCTACAGTTTTCGGCTGCGTCCGTTGAAGCGCGGCGATGCTCCGGAGAAGCTCGCACGACAAATCCTGAAGTAGTCAAAACGCACGATAAGCACA
>CAMLLE010000147.1 GCA_946480555.1 uncultured Verrucomicrobia subdivision 3 bacterium | reverse complement strand
AGCGTTGCGCGTAGCTCGTATCCGGCGGCAACGTGGTGGTGACAATTTCAGCTTGCGGCACATTGGAGGAACTGAAACCGAGCACCTTCTCGGGCAGTTCGATTCTCATCACCAGGCCGTTGGTGGTCGATTCAGCACGAACGCCCGGCGTGCCGATCTTCTGCTGGGAGCGCAGCCAGTTCAGGCTGAAACCGGAAACCAGGATCAGGACCAGGACAACACCGCCGATGAAAACTTTTGCATTCTTCATGTTTTCTGGCTCCTGCGTTCATTCAACTTCTCCATCCAGCCTCCAATCCAGATCAGGCCAAGAATCGCGGGCACATAGGGCACCATGCTGAAGAAGGTGTCATCATGCACCCATTCGCCGCCTTTCTGTCCCCAGAAATTCGCCGCCAAAACGATGAAGAGCATGCGAACCAGATTTCCAATCACGGCGAACGGCGCCGCCAGTGCCATGAAGAACAAACGCTGCCAAAGCGATTTGAAGTTCAGGAAACCGTAAACGGTCGCCAGCAGAAAGATCGTGAACAGACTTCGGATGCCGCTGCAGGCCGCGGCAACTTCGTACTGATATTGCCCGGCGGGATCCATCAGCAATGCACCGCGTCGAAGGACTCCGATCCCAAAAAGATTGTGCGAAACAAATTCGACCAGCCAGCAAACCAGCAGTTGCAGCCGCGTGGTGATGATGTCCGCGTGATTTCCCAACGGAACCGAGAAGATAAACAGGAAGAACGGGAAGAAGCTCCGCATCATCCAGCGCCAGCCCCACGCGAGGCCGGTGAGACCGTAAACGCCGAGGAAAAAGCCCAAGATGGACACGCGCGGTTCCTGGATCATGAATCCAACGGCATGCAAAGCCAGTGCCGGGATCAGAATGAAGGCTCCGGGCCACCAAAGCCGGGGTCCAGTCGCGAGCAATTCCTTCCGTTTCCAGTAAATGATTCCCAGGACCAGCGGCGGAATGAGATTTCCGATTTTGTCGTCAGCGGCCTGATTGGGGCTGTTGTATGACTCGAACATCCAGCCGAAGAGGGATGAGGTTTCGATATATCCCAGCAATGAGCTGCCGCGAAAATGGAACAGGGCAATCCAGGCACCCAGCAGAGCAAAAAAGAACCCTTTGTTCGGCAGCGCCTTCCAAAAGGCGATCAGCTCCGTCTGAAACTCATCCAGGATGCCAACATTCGATTGTTGCTTTGGCGCTTCCGAAGCCGGCGCCAGGGCTGGGCTGATTGTGGTTTGTTGTTCCATGCGATATTGACGCAGGCTATTTGATACCGGAGCGCCCCGGTTTGCTCAAACAAATTTCCTGTCCGGGAAGACACTGACCCGGAATCCCAAGTTCCCGCTCAGGCTCCGCGCTGGAAAACCCGGCCACGAATTCCGTCCCAGAGCAGGTGAAAGAGAAACCGGGCGTTGTAGCGGAGGTATCGCGGCCCCAACCGCGCCGGTTCGGACAGCAACCGGAAAACCCAGGTCAAACCCCAACGTTGCATCCAAAGTGGCGCATCAGGCTTCATTCCCGCGTTCACATCGAAGGCAAAACCGACTGCAAGCACGATGCCTCGCTTCAGACGTGCCTTGTTTCGATGTATCCAGTCCTGTTGCTTCGGGGTCCCAAGCCCGACCCACACGAAATCCGGAGACAATCTATTGATCTCATCCACGATCTCCGCATCCTGATCGTTTTTGAAGTAACCGTTTCTGGAGCCGATGATTTGAATGGCGGGATTCAGCTTCAAAAACGAATCCTTCAGCCGTTGAACACATTCCTCGGAACCGCCGAGAAAGTAATGCGTGAACGGCGCCGGGCTCGACAGCACGCAATGGCGCATGAAGGTCGGACCGTAAACGCGATCCTTCAAATTGGCGCCCTGCCAGTTCAGCAACCAAATCAAGGGCATGCCGTCCGGTATGAAGAGGTCGAATCGGCTGGTGATTTCCCGGAAACTGGAGTCCGCCCGCCGCATTGTCACGATATGAGTGTTGGAAAAATCGACCGCAAAAACCCTCGGTTCACGGCAGCGGAATTGCAGTTGCTGCGTGAGCCGTTCGTAGCTGGTGGCCTGCAATTCCGTTCCGAGAACGAAGTAGGCGGAGGAACCGGATGCTGCGCTCGGGTGAGTCATAAATAAGGTCGCCCACTTTATGAATCGGCCGGTTTCACCGCACGCATTTTCCAGTGAAACCCGATACAACACCCAACCTGGAGTCCGCCGATGTCAGGGCTCTCCGATCGCTTTCAGTGTCACGCGGCGCACTTCAATCCGGCCGCCCTCACTTTGAATCGCGATGAATCCCGAGCTGACGCTGCAGTCGGAAACGTCGTTCAGGATCTTCCCGTTCACGGAGACCTTCATGCTGCTTCCGGCACACACGATTTGATAGGTGTTCCATTCACCGGCGGGCTTCTCATTTGCGGAACCCGTCATCGCCACACGCCCACGCTTCTCCTCGCCGTCCACCCGGCAGGTGGTGCCCCCCATCAGGATGATGTCACCGTGCCGGTTCAACTTTCCCTGGCACTCGATTGCTGCGGGCCAGACCCGGTCCGGCGATTGCACGTGCAGGAGGATTCCCGTGTTATCCGCTCCCGCCGCGGCTGATACGAACCGCCATTCGACCGTGAGCTGGTAATCGCGATACGCACGTTCCGTCCGCAAGTAGCCCCAAGGCTGCCCACTGCAATGAATGACTCCATTGGTCACCAGCCACGTTGACGCTGAGCCGGTGTTCGTCGCCGAATGGACCACCCAGCCCGACAGGTCTTTACCGTTGAACAGCTCAACAGTGGATTGCACCGAGACCGGTTCCGCAGCCGCTGCGGCAAACGTTGCCAGAAGTCCAAAGGCTGCCACGAACCTGCGCGCGAGGAATGATTTGAAGCGAGGCATGGGGCGAGCTTCCCGCCGAAGGGACGAATCGTCAAGTGCCGCGAGAGCAGTGGCAGTGATCGCGCTTTGCGAATCGGGACCTCCTTGAGTCTGGAACCTGGATTTTGGAGCTTTAGTTCAACCCAGCTTTGTGTTTAATGCCGCAGTTTTATGAGCCAGACGCACCCGCTGACAACGACTGCTTTCGACCTGCCCGGTTTCCGGGTGGTAAAGTCAATGGGCGTGGTGCGCGGCATCGTGGTGCGGTCACGCTCGATCATCGGAAACATCGGCGCGAGCATTCAGAGCATCTTCGGCGGGAACATCTCGCTTTACACGGAGCTGTGCGAGCGCGCCCGCGGCGATGCTTACAATCAAATGCTGCAGCACGCGGGTGAATTGGGCGCGAACGCTGTAATCGGCGTGCGCTACGACGCGACAGAGATTGCGCAGGGCATCACGGAAGTTCTCTGCTACGGAACCGCAGTTTACGTGGAGAGGCAAACTTAGCGGATAGCGGAAGGTTGGCAGTCGATGCGCTCTGCTGCTCCGGCAATCAACCGTCCACCATCCACCATCAACTTTTAGACACATGGCCGGACACAGCAAATGGGCGAAGGTTAAACACTTCAAGGGGGCGATCGACGCCAAGCGCGCGCGGATCTTTGCGAAGTTGAGCAAAGAAATCACCATCGCCGCGAAACTGGCGGGTGGCGATCCCGACATGAATCCGCGGCTGCGCATGGTTCTGCTGCGGTGCCGCATGGCCAGCATGCCGAAGGACAACATCGAGCGCGCCATCAAGAAAGGCACGGGCGGGGGCGAAGTGGCGAACTTCGAGGATCTCACTTACGAAATTTACGCGCCGCACGGCGTGGCGTTGCTGGTGGAAGTCAGCACCGACAACCGGAATCGCAGCGCCGCGGAGATCCGCAGTCTGGTGACCAAAGCGGGCGGATCGATCGCCACCGCGGGTTCCGTCACGCGCCTGTTCCAGCGCAAGGGGCAGATCATCGTGCCGCGCGACGCGGCGAACGAGGACCAGTTGATGGAGCTGGCTTTGGAGGCCGGTGCGGAGGATTTTCGGGCGGACGAACAGGGCTTTGAGATTTTGACTGAGCCGGCGAGCTTCGAACTCGTTCATAAAGGGATCGAAGCCCGGGGCATCAAACCCGCGGCTGCGGAAATCACCTCCCTTCCCACACTGACCGTTCCACTCCACGATCCCGCAGCGGCTGCCGAGGTCAGCAAACTGATCGAGGCGCTTGAGGAAAACGAAGACGTGAAGGACGTCTATTCCAACGCGGAGTTTCTGGATGAGGAGGCGAAAGCCTGACGGGACTCAGCCGCTCGGACCAGCGCCCGACGGCGCGCATTCGGAATTGAGATGAACAAGCTGACGGATCATTCCTTGATGGCACGCTTTCTTGCGTGGCTTGCCGGATTGGTCCTGCGTCATCCGAAATGGTTCTTCTATCCCCAGCTTCTGCTTGTCGGACTGTCGGCTTATTACACCATCGAGTGCCTGCAGTTCGACACCAGCCGCGACAATCTCGTCGGCGCGAACAAGAAATATCACAAGAACTTCCTAGCCTTTCGGAAGGAATTTCCGCAACAGGACGACCTCGTTGTCGTCGTCGAAAGCGAATTGCCGGAGAAGAACCGGCAGTTCGTCGAACGGCTGGGGGCGAAGCTGGAATCGGAGACGAATGTTTTCACGGACGTCCTTTACAAGGGCGACTTGCGCATGCTCGGCAACAAGGCGCTGCTGTTTGCCACCGCCACCAATGTCGCGGAACTGCAAACGACGCTTGAGGAATATCGTCCCTTCATCCGCAAGTTCAGCAACACGACGAACCTGGTTTCGCTGTTCTCGATGATCAACACCGAGTTCCGCACCGCCAAGCGGGAGCAGAACGCGGAAAACGAATCGATGATCAAGTCGCTGCCGGCGCTCGAGCGGATCGTGACACAGGCATCAGCGAGTTTGCGCCGGCCGGGAACGCCGCCATCACCGGGGATCACCGCGTTGTTCGATCCAACCGGGGAGGCCGAAAAGGATATTTACATCACATTTGCCGAAGGCCGGATTTACCTCGTGACTGCACACGCCCGGCCGGGGCCGCAGGGCGAGAATCGTAACCCGGAAGCGGTGGAACGCTTGCGCCAGCTCGTGGAGGAAACCCGCGCCGAAGTGCCAGGCCTGAACGTCGGAATCACCGGCGAACCGGTTTTGGAGATCGATGAAATGGTGCAGTCGCAGCACGATACCACCATCGCCAGCGTGGTTTCGCTGGTGTTGTGCGCGCTGATCTTCATCTACGGCTATCAGGAAACCGGGCGGCCGCTGAAGGCGACGGTGAGCTTGATCGTGGGCATCGTTTACACGATGGGATTTGCCACGCTGGTGATTGGGCACCTGAACATCCTGACGATTACGTTCGTGCCGATCCTGGTTGGACTGGCGATCGATTTTGGCGTGCACCTGATCACGCGCTACGAAGAGGAATTACGTCATGGACAGACCCGCGAGGCGGCAATGACGAAGGCGATGGTATTTACCGGACAGGGAATTTTCACGGGCGCATTCACGACTGCCGGCGCTTTTCTTGCCATGGGCCTTACCGACTTCAAGGGCATCCAGGAAATGGGAATCATCTGCGGCGGCGGCCTTTTGATCTGCCTTGTCCCGATGCTGACGCTGCTGCCGGTGCTGCTGTTGCGCGGGCGCCAAAACGTGATTGACCACGTCCAGGGTGACGTGGCTGAAGCGCGCGCGCGGATTGAGAACATCTGGTTGAAGCGGCCACGAGCCACCGCCACGGTGGTAATCGTCCTTTGCGTGCTGGCGGGAACTCAGATCCCAAAGATGTACTTCGACTACAACCTGCTGAACATGCAGAGCGCCGGACTTCCGGCGGTCGAATTCGAGCACAAACTGATCAACTCAGCTTCGAAGTCCGTGCTCTTCGCCGCGGTGGTGGCGAATTCGCTCGAGGAAGCGGTGACGCTCGAGGAAGAGATTCGCAAACTGCCCGTCGTCGCTGGGAAGGACGGCGTGATTTCGATGGCAACGTACCTGGCCGCAGACCAAAGCGAGCAGTTGCAGCGAATTGGAGAAATCAAGCGAACGCTCGCGGACATCGAGTTTCGTCCGCCTGACATGGAGCCTGTGGACGTGCAGGAACTCAGCCGCACGCTGTATTCGCTCTACGGTTATCTCGGCGCCGCGCTGTCGGAGATTGGCGATTCCGAACCGGAGCTGAGCCGGCAGCTCGTGTCCCTCCGCCAGACGATCGAGAACTTCCGCAAAGCGATGTTCCGCGGAGATCCGTCCCACGTGGCTGCTCGCGCTGAAAAACTCGGTGCCTTTCAACGGGCGCTCTTCAACGATTTGCGCGGCACGTTCACCGCCTTGAAACAGCAGGACAACAGCGCACCGCTTGGTATTGCAGATTTGCCGCAAGCGCTGCGGAACCGGTTCGTCGGCGTCACGGGAAAATATCTGATTCAGGTTTATCCGAAGAAGAACGTCTGGGTGCGCGAGAATCAGGAGGAATTCGTTCATGCGTTGAAGCAGGTGGATGAGCACGTCACCGGGACGCCGGTGCAGCTCTATCATTACACCGAATTGTTGCGGCGCAGTTACGAGGAGGCGGCGCTATACGCGCTGGGCGCCATCGTGCTGTTGGTGCTGGTGCATTTCCGGAATCTCTGGTCGGTGCTCCTGGCGCTGTTGCCGGTGGCTGTCGGTGCACTTTGGCTCGCGGGCTTGATGGGTTTGCTCGGCGTTCCGCTGAACCCCGCGAACATCATGACGCTGCCGCTTGTGATCGGAATTGGCGTGACGAATGGCATTCACATCCTGAATCGTTTTGCTGAGGAACAGACACCCAGCATTCTGGCCAAGAGCACCGGCAAGGCGGTGTTTGTTTCCGGACTGACGACCATCGCAGGTTTCGGCAGCTTGATTCTCGCGAAACATCAGGGCATTCAAAGTCTCGGTGCCGTCATGGCGGTGGGCGTAACCACCTGTATGCTGGCGGCATTGACGTTCCTTCCAGCGATCTTGAACCTGACGATGAATCGCGGCCCGGGAAAGAATCAACCCAGTGTCGAAAATGCACAATCGACACTGGGTCGGGAGGAACCGAGGTAAAAACCTCAAGTGTGAATCGAACTTAGAAGAAACCATTTTAAAGTCAATATCTATGTCCTTCTCAGGAGTTTAGGTCGAAGTTGGAAGGCGATAACGATATTGTGTTTTAAACCGAACCCGATGCAGATTCTCCGAATGCAAACTGAGAAATTCGCTTTGAGCCTGCTGCTCCTGCTCGCCGGATTACCCGCCGCGCAGGCAGAGCGGGGGCCAGATGCGGGGT
>CAMLLE010000146.1 GCA_946480555.1 uncultured Verrucomicrobia subdivision 3 bacterium | reverse complement strand
GTAGGGCGCGTCGCTCCGCGCGCCAAGTGCATTCGGCAACAGTGGCGTGCTCGG
The DNA here is from genome assembly GCA_946480555.1 of uncultured Verrucomicrobia subdivision 3 bacterium. The sequence continues at coordinate 7,208 of CAMLLE010000146.1, read as the reverse complement.
AGAGACGCGCACTACTTCGTGAGTCGGCTGCGAACGTCTTGCCGGCTTCAGGGGGTTTTCGTCGAAGACCAATCATTCCGCAAATGCGACGCATAAGCCCGTCATTAGCTGCTCGGCCACATTGACACAAGGGCCGCAGCCGCTAAGATACGCGACCATTTTGTATGAATAAACAACCGCATGTGGCCGTAGTCGGCGCCACGGGAGCCGTGGGCGTCGAGATGATCAAAACTCTGGAGAAGCGCAATTTCCCGGTCGGCAAATTGACCCTTCTCGCTTCCGCCCGTTCCGTCGGCAAGAAGCTCACCTTTCGCGGCCAGGAAATCAGCGTCACCGAACTGACCAAGGATTCCTTTGCGGGCATCGACATCGCGCTCTTCAGCGCCGGCGGCAGCATCTCGAAAGAGTTTGCGCCCATCGCGGCAAAGGCAGGTTGCGTCGTGGTGGATAATTCCAGCGCGTTCCGCCAGGACGACAACGTCCCGCTCGTGGTGCCGGAGATCAACGCCGCGGACGTGAAGAAGCACAAGGGCATCATTGCGAATCCGAATTGCACCACGGCCATCACGCTGATGGCGCTGTATCCGTTGCACCAGGCGTTTGGCGTGAAGCGCATTTTCGCTTCGAGCTACCAGGCGGTTTCCGGCACGGGCGCAAAAGCCCTCGAAGAGCTGGAACGGCAGGTGGAACAGATCGTCACCAAGAAGCCCGTGACGAAAGAAGTTTACCCGCATCAGATCGCCTTCAACGTGCTGCCACATGTCGATTCATTCCTTCCCACCGGTTACACCAAGGAAGAAATGAAGATGGAAAACGAAGGCCGGAAGATCATGCATCATCCGACCTTCCGCGCCAGCGTCACCTGCGTGCGCGTGCCGGTCTATCGATCACACTCGATTGCGGTAAGCGCGGAGTTCGAGAAGCCGGTGACGGTGGAAGCCGCGCGTGAAGTCCTGAAGAAGGCGCCCGGCTTGGATCTTGTGGACGAACCGGAGAACAAGAAGTATCCGATGCCGCTGTTTACCTCCGAGAAATACAACTGCGAGGCGGGCCGTATCCGCAAAGACTGCGCGCTGGACAACGGCCTGTGCTTTTGGGTCAGCGGCGATCAGTTGCTGAAAGGCGCGGCGTTGAACGCGGTGCAGATCGCAGAAGAGCTGATCAAGCTGTAAGGGACGCTGCGGAGATCTTTGAAAGGACGCGTTCGCAAGGACGCGTCCTTTTTTCTTATCCGCAGAGATCGCAAAGAACGCAGAGCAGCCGTTGAAGCGGCGTGGACGCCCCGCCTCGGTGAAATACGAACTGATGTTCGTTGCAGTCACTCCCTTGAGCTTGCCGCGCTTCACCGTTATTTTCCCTTCATGCCAATCTACGAGTTTCATTGCGAGAAGTGTGAGAAGGACAGCGAAATCCTGATTCGCTCACAAAACTGGGAAGGCACCACGTGTCCGCATTGCGGATCGAAGAAACTGGCCAAGAAGTTCTCCACCTTCGCCTCCAGCACGGAAGGCGCAGCTCCGAAGCCTGCGGGCGGAGGTGGCGGTTGCGGCGGCTGTTGCGGTGGTGGTCCGCACCGGCATTGATTAAAGACAGACTTCCGCGGCGGAAACTTTCCGCAAATCCGGCACGGCCCAATCCGGCTTGTGCCGGATCAATTCTTCCAACGTCGCACCGCCGGTGGCGACCGCCAGCACCTTGGCGCCAATGGCGCGACCGCAGCGAATGTCCAGCGGCGTGTCGCCGATCACGAGGATTTCCTCGCCTCTCAACGGTTCACCAATCACCCGGCTGCCGCGCGCCTTCGCGGCCGCGGCGATGTGATCGCGTTCTTCGTGGTCATCCGCAAACGCGCCCGTTTCGAAAACATCCCAGAGCTGGAAATGCCGCAGTTTGATTTCGGCGCCGAGCCGGATGTTGCCGGTCAGCAAACCAAGCATCGGACGCTCCGCCAGTTCCTTCAGGTCGTAGATGAATTCCCAGATGCCGGGGCATTCCTCGGTTTTGCTGTGCGCGAGAATGTAATCGAGCCAGAAAACGTAACGGCTGAAGAATCGGTCAAAATTGTCGGTCGTGGCTTCGATGTTGTGATATTGAAAAAACTCGCGGACGAGGCTGGTGTCGGTGCGTCCCGCGAACTTCAGCCGTTCGAAATGATCGGTTGCCTGGAACTCGCTTTCGAACACCTTCGCAAATGCCTTCACGCCAGCGCCGCCGGTGTGGACCAGCGTGCCGTCAATATCGAAGAGAACGAGCCGAATCATGGCGCGCAGAAGCTATGCAGCCGCCTGCGCCAAGGCAAATCATCTCCAGAAAAGCGTTGCAAAAGTCGTCTGCGGGGCTAGAAACGACGCCAACGAAAGGACGGGGGATGAAGAAGGTTCGGGCATTTACTCTCATCGAAATCCTGGTGGTGATTGCGCTGATTGCAATTCTGGCTGCATTGCTGTTGCCGGTGGTGAATCGCGTGAAGACTCGCAGCAAAGCCACGCATTGCCTCAGCAATCTGAAACAATGGGGAACCGCGACGCTGCTCTACGTGGCTGACAATCGGGATTACCTGCCGCCGGAAGGTTTCGGAAGCCCGAACAGTTACAAGGACTTCACCGCAGGCTGGTATCGCGCGCTTCCGGAACTGCTTGGCATGCCGGTTTACTGGGATCAACCCTGGCGAACCAATGCGGCGGTTGAGCCTGGCCGCTCGATCTGGCTCTGCCCCAGCAACCCGCGACGCAGCAATGGCAACAACCTGTTTCACTACTGTCTGAACGAAGAACACGACGGCACGGGTGACGATGATCTGAAACTGGTGAAAGTGCATCGATTTGCAAATCCGTCCGCGCAGGTTTGGATGTTCGATTCGAAAAACCTTCCCGCGCTGGGTGGCGCAAGCTTCGTTCACACGAATCTTCATAATGGCGGCGCGCAGTTCAATTTTCTCGATGGCCACGCGCAGGGATTGAAGAAGGAAATGTTTCGGCATCCCGAAACGGACAAGCCTTTCGCCCATCCCTCGCTCGTCTGGTGCGGCATTTGTCCGCCCAAAAACCCGTAGATTGGGCAGGGCTCGTCGCTCCGCGCGAGCCGCGGCTGCGAAATGCAATTCGATCGTGAATGGCAGCCCGCGGCGCGCTTGGAAACACAGGCCCCACCCAGTTGCGACCCCAAAAATCCCGTTGCGACTTCGGTCTGACTGATTAGCATCGCGGCTCCTGCGTTTCGGCGCACAATCGCGCTCCGCAGATTCAACTGATGAAGACTTTCAAGATTGCGGCTCTAGCCGGTGACGGAATCGGACCTGAAGTGATGCGCGAAGCCATCAAGGTCTTGCGCGCGGCGGAAAAGAAGTTTGGTTTCCAGCTCGAGATCACCGAAGCGCCCGTCGGCTGGGCTGGCATTGATGCTGCGGGCAAGGCGTTGCCCGACGCGACGCTCGCATTGTGCAAGAGCGTTGATTCAATTCTGTTCGGCTCCGTCGGTTTGCCCGATCGCGATCCCACGATTCCCAAGGAAGAACGCCCCGAACGCGCCGCATTGCTGCGTATCCGGAAAGAGTTCGGGCTGTTCGCCAATTTGCGCCCTGTGCAATTGCCAAAAGCACTGGCGCATGCGTGCCCGCTGCGCCCGGAACGCCAGGGCGAAGGCATCGACATTCTCGTCGTCCGTGAACTGACCGGCGGCATGTATTTCGGTCAGCCGAAGAAGACCGAGGACATCGGCGGCGGCAACCAGCGTTCGATCGACACGATGGTTTATACGACGCCGGAGATTGAGCGCATTGCGCAGGTGGCCTTTCGTTCGGCGCAATTGCGGCGTCAGAAAGTCACGAGCATCGACAAGGCAAACGTGCTGGAAAACGGCGTATTGTGGCGCGATGTGGTGACCAAAGTCTCGAAGCAGTTCCCAGACGTGACGGTCGAGCACATGTTCGTGGACAACGCTGCCATGCAGCTGTTGCTGCGCCCGACGCAGTTCGACGTGATGCTTTGCGAGAACATGTTTGGCGACATCTTGAGCGACGAAGCGGCCGCGCTGGCGGGATCGCTCGGCATGCTGCCCAGCGCAAGCCTGGGCGCGAGCACGGGCGAAAAGACCTTTGGGTTCTACGAACCCGCTGGCGGCACGGCGCCGGACATTGCGGGTAAGAATCTTGCGAATCCAATCGCGCAAATTCTCTCCGCGGGACTGATGCTGCGTCACAGTTTCAAACTGAACGAAGCAGCTGCCGCGATCGAACAGGCTGTTGGAAAAGCGATCCAGGCGGGAAATCGCACGGGTGATATTTTCAATCCGGCGGAATCGAACGCGCGCAAGGTCGGAACGAAGGAAATGGGCGACGCCATTGCCGCCGCGGTGTAATACCGCGGTTTGCGTCTACGGCAGAGATGGTCTCGCAAGTGTAGCGTCAGCCATCCTGGCTGACGTGGAGCCCGGCTTCCAGCCGGGTGAAAAGCACGCGCATTGCAACTGTTGTAGAAGCTGAAACGCTTTGCCCTGCAAAGGGTTTTTCTTCGGACGGCAAGATGCCGTCCTCCACGGCTGGCCGGAGGCCCACCGCTACGGCTGGTTCCTTGCGATGTAATCTTTGATCAGCTGGGAGAGTTCCGCCCGCGCGTCAGCGTATTTGGGATCGTCAGCGAGGTTCTTCAGTTCTTCTGGATCAGCCGCGACGTCGAACAGCATTGCTCCGCCGCCGCCGCCCTGGAATTCCGCATAGCGGTATTTTTCTGTTCGCACGGCCACGCCATGCAGTGATTTGCCGTCTTCCACCCAGATCGAAAACGCCGGTTGGTTCCATGCTGCATCGGGATTTTCGATCAACTTCGCCAGGCTGCGGCCTTCCACCGTTTTCGGGATTTCCAAGCCGCACAACTCCGCCAGTGTCGGATAGATGTCCACGTTCTCCACGATCCGTTCGCTCACCTTGCCATTGCCCTTCGCGTTGGGTGCAGCAACGATCAGTGGCGTGCGTGTCCCTTGCTCGAACAGCGAACCGGCCTTCGACCATTTTCCCTTCTCGCCGAGCTGATACCCGTGATCGCCCCAGAAGACGACGATGGTTTCATCGCGCAATCCGAGCCGATCCAGCTCGGCGAGGACGCGGCCAACATTCCAATCCATCCAGGAAGTCGAAGCGGCGTAAGCGCGAATCATCTTCTTCGCTTCATCAGGTGAGGCGTCGCGTCCCATGAAAAGGTCGGAATTGCGCGGACGAATGGCAGCGCGAGGGAAACCTTCCGGAACTGTGGGACGCGGCGCAAAATCCACCGGCAGCTGGATCTTCTCAAGATCATAAAGGTCGTAAAACTTCTGCGGCGCGGTGGGAGGACTGTGCGGTTTCACAAAGCCGCAGCCGATGAAGAATGGCTTGTCCTTGTTTTGCCGCAGGAACTCCATCACGCGGTCGGCAGTCCGGAAATCGCCATGCGCTTCTCCGTTTCCTTCCAAAACGACCCAGCGATCCGACCGCGCGGCGCGGGCGCGGCCATCGCCATCTTCCGGGCGGTTGACCAAGGCGCGTGGATCCGGTTCATCCGGATCGGAAACTTGATTTGTGCCGCCGGACCTGGCTCCTGGAGTATCCGACCACGATTCGAGGTCATCGATCCCGCCGTGAAAAATTTTTCCTGCGCGCAGTGAAACGTAACCGTTCTGTTTGAACAACTGCGGCAACGTGACGAATTCCGGATGCGCCACGCGGAAGTCCGTTCGATTTCCAATCACGCCACTGCGCATCGGATGCCGGCTGGTGAGCATGGAAACGCGCGACGGGTTGCACAGCGGAAACTGGCAGTAGGCGCGATCGAAGCGCACGCCGCTGCTGGCCAGCCGGTCGATATTCGGCGTCTTTGCAAGCTGGCTGCCATAGCAACCGAGTTCGGTGCGCAGGTCGTCTGAGATGATGAAAAGCACATTCAGGCGGTTGGTGTTGGCGGCGCTCAGGCCCGGGCTGGCGGCGAGGAACAACACCGCGAGAGAGAGGATCAGTGCTTTCATGGAACGAGCATGGCGTTTTGCATCCGAATCGAAACTCGCCAGAAAGGAGGATGTTGCCAGTGAACCGGAAGTTACTGCCGGCTTGAGGCACGAATTCCTTCTTCCCGAACCGTTTCTCAATTACACGGAACGGTCCGTTCCGCAGCCCATTCGCGAATTGCCGCCACGCGTTCGGCCATCACGATGGAGAGCGGTCGGGTTTGATTGAGTTCCTCGAGGACATCCCGCTGCTGCAAAGTATCGCCGCCAGCGCGGGCGACATACATCGCGGAGACAATCGCCTGCTCGATTTCCGAGCCCGAGAAACCCTCGGCGGCAGCCGCGAGTTCAGCGAGATCGAACTGCGCCGGGTCGAGTTTTCGTTTTCGGAGATGAATCGCAAAAATCTCGCGGCGATTTTCAGGGCCGGGCAAATCGACAAAGAAGATTTCGTCGAAGCGCCCCTTGCGAACGAGTTCCGGCGGCAAACTCGCAATGTCGTTCGCCGTCGCGACGAGAAATACCGGTTTCCTCTTTTCCGCCATCCAGGTCAGCAGCGTGCCGAGAATCCGGCGCGACAGGCCGTCGTCCTCGCGATCGACAGCCAGACCTTTTTCAATCTCATCCATCCAGAGGACGCACGGAGCCATGACTTCGGCGGTTTCAAGCGCTTTGCGGAGATTCCGTTCGGTTTCGCCGTAATACTTGTTGTAGAGCACGCCGAAATCGAGACGCAGCAACGGAACTCCGAGAATGCCCGCACTGGCTTTGGCGGCGAGACTTTTGCCGCAGCCTTGAACACCGAGCAGCAGAATGCCGCGCGGCGGATCGAGCTCGGTGTTCTGTTCGAGAAAGAAGCTTTTCCGGACATCCAGCCACCGGCGCAGCCGTGTCATGCCGCCCACTTCGTTGAACCTGGCCGTGTCATATTCGAACGACAACAACCCGTCGCCGCCCAGCAGTTCGTATTTGGCGCGAGTGACACCGGGCAGGTCGGATTCGGAAATCGCGCCGTCATCCTCAATGGCTTTGCGCGCCAGGCGCCGCGCGTCGGTGGCGGTGAGACCCGCCAGATTTCGCACCAGCAGATCGAGCGCTTTATTGGTCGTATGAACATCGCGCCGGCCATTTTCTGCACCCCAATCGGCGGCAGCTTCCAAAACGATCGTCCGAAGTTCATCGTGTGTGGGCAGCGGGAGTTTGAAGGGAGCGGCATAGGGCCGCAGTTCCTCCGG
>CAMLLE010000145.1 GCA_946480555.1 uncultured Verrucomicrobia subdivision 3 bacterium | reverse complement strand
AGTTTCGCTGCGAGTTCTTCCACCGTCAGCCCCACGCTGGTGAGTCGTGCGAGATCAGGCATTACGACCAATTGGCGCTCGTAACCGCCGGACGTGTTCACTTCGGCGACACCCGGCGTAGCACGTAGCAATGGCGCGACGAGGTATTCCTGAATTTCCTTCAGCTCCATCAATTGTGCGGTGCGTGTCGCGGGTTTGTTCGTGGCGCCGTCCTGGAAATCCACCGTGTAGTAATAGATTTCGCCGAGTGCGGTGCTGATCGGTGCCAATTTCGGCTGCAATCCGGGCGGGAGCTTTTCCGCCACGCCCTGCAAGCGTTCGCTGACCAGCTGCCTGGTGCGGTAAAGATCGACGTCGTCCTTGAACGTCATGCGAATCTGTGAAAGGCCGAACTTGGAAAGCGTCCGCAGTTCAATCATGTCCGGCAAACCGGCCATCTGTCCTTCCAGCGGCAGCGTGACCAGCTTTTCGATTTCCTCCGGCGCCAGCGCGGGCACGGCGGTGTTGATCAGCACTTGCGGACTCGTGATGTCCGGGACCGCATCGATCGGCAGGCGCAATGCCGACCAAACACCCACGCCAACGAGGATCAAGGTGGCCAGCAGCACGAGCGTTCGCTGACGCAGGGAGAATTCGACGGTTTTGAGAATCATCGGCTATTTCCCCTTGGGCATTTCGATGCAGCACGCCTGCCCGCCTTTTACTGCCGCCAGTTCCGTCATCCACAACGACATCACCGGCTGCAGGACGACCTGGTCACCCGCGTAAAGGCCATCAGCGATTTCAACCGATTCCCCATTCGTTGCGCCAATCTTCACCGGGGTGCGCACGAAATGGTCGCCGCTGACCGTGTAAACAAAGGGCCCTTCGCTGCTTTCCAGCACAGCTGCGCGAGGAACAGTTGCCACATCGCCGTCGGATTCCCGGGTTGCCGCCGCCTGGACGAAAGCACCCAAAGTGAGTGAATCCGGAACGTCGGGAATTTCCACCAGCACTTCCAGCGCGCCCGTCACTTCGCGCAGCGTGTCGCCAACGGCGATCACCTTTCCGCTTCGCTGCTTGCCGTCCGGCAATTGGATTTCGAGTGTCTGTCCGGCTCTCAACCACTTCGCCACGTCCGGGGAGACTGATCCGGTGGCAAAAGCGGAAGTGGCTTCTTTCCCGTAAATGCGAAGCTCGAGTGGAATCGAAGAGACCAGCTTTTGTTCCGTGACTTCGACAAGCTTCAGCCCAATCGACTGGCGGGTTTGCTCCGGCATCGACAGTCCATGTTTCTCGCTGAACTCTGGAACGGCGGGGGCTTCCGGCTCCGCTGCCGATTCCGGATGCGAAGGCTTGCAGCTGGTGAAGCAAATTGCGGCCAGCGCCAGTGCCGCGGCTGCGATTGACGTTTTCATTTCACTTCCTCCCGGATGCTGACCAGGGGCGGCGTCAAACCGGTAAGTCCTTCGATGTTTTGTGCCGCTTCCAAGGCATCCTTCCTGGTGTCGAGCAGGCTTTCCACGGCTTCGAGATATTGCTGCTGCAACTCGACGAAGGTGGAGATTGGGACAGCGCCGAGCCGGTAATGTCGGTCAGCGAGTTCCGCTGCTTCTTGAAAATGCGCGGCCGAATCGGGCCGCCAGTGGTTGATCTCGCGCAACTTGGTCTCGTAGATCAATGCCGCTTCCAAGGTCTGCCGCTGAACTTCGCGCTCGGCGAGGTTCAACGAAACTTCAGCCTGCAACTGTCTCGCCTGTGCCGCGTCGATGCTGCCCTGGTTTCGGTTCCAGAGCGGCAGCGGCAGTGAGACGCCCACGCCAATGACGCGTTCGCGGTCTCCGGCATTCTCCTCCGAAACCATCGGGCCGACTGCAATCGCGGGGAAGCGTTCGTTCCGGGCCAGGTCCAGGCGAAACCCTTGTTGCGCCAGTTCCACGGCGCGCAGACGCAGCTCGAAATTGTTGGTGCGGGCCAGCTGAGTCAGCGCGGTGGCATTTTCTGCTGGACGAAATGCCAGCCCGTCGCCGCTGATGGAGAGCGGGGCGTCCGGTGCTGCTCCGCGGAGTTGATTGAGCTCGAGCAAGGCCGCTTGGGCGGCGAGCGCCGCTTCGTTAGCCTTGCGCTGCATGGTCAGCTCGGCAGCTTCGATGACGCGGGTTTCGAGCAATGGCGTCAGGCCGGCCGGATCGCGTTGAACCAGCACTTCGCGCAATGCCCGGAAGCGATCCGCCACTTCGCGTGCGGCCCTGGCTTTTTCCTGTGCTGCGAAGAGGCCGAACGAAAGGACGCGGACACGTCCCGTCAGCGCCAGCTTGAATCGTTCGTAACCGAGTTGCGCCAGTTCCACGTCGCGGTTGGCGATGGCCTTCCGCAATCCAATCCGCCCCGGCCATTCAAACGGTTGAATCACCGAAACCGACCAGGCGACACCTTCCGAACTCAGCCCGCCGCCACGGACGGTCTTGTGGCCGGCGCTGGCGCTCACTTCCGGATTGGCGAACGCTCCGGCGGATTTGCGCCCCGCTTTGGCGGCGGCGATCTCCGCCTCGTAGAATTTCAGTTCAGGATTTCGCTCCAGCACGGCAGTCACCAGCGTGCTCAGCCCGACGGCATTTGTCGCCGCCACGAGTGCAGGAGCTGCGTTCGTTTCCGCGCCGCCTGCCGGAGCCGCGAGCAGGGACATCAACATCAAACCAAGAATACTCGTTCGCTTCATAATCAATCACACAACCTGACCAAACCGGATTTAGAAGATCGCGGCGTGCAGACACACCGCTTCCAATCGGAACTGTCCCGGGCGGGACGAATCAGGAAACGAACGAAGGAGCCCGCGGCGAGGCCGCCGTGAGACAGAAGAATTGCCAGCCGTTCAGAAGTTCTGGCGGAGGGGAAATCAACGCCCGCGGAAGGGGCTCGGTTTTCGGAGATTCCGCAACCAAATCAAGGGCGATGATGAGAAAAGCGACGGCCGGAAGATCAGGTGCGTCCGCTTTCCGCATGGAAACAAATCCGCCGCATTGAAGCGTGCCGCAAAGGCAGTGGAGAGGAGCGCCTGGACCGTCGTGGTGAGATTCATTGACCGGCTCGTCGCAGCAGGGCGATCGATCGAACGCCGCTTCAATCTCGCAATTGATGGCGCACGCCGACCAGGTGGCGAGCATTATCAACGCTACGATTGAACGTAAGAAACTCACGCCGGGAAAATACAGCCTCCTTCGACGGTGTCCAATGTTAAGTGCCATTCAGCATCCGCGCGGCGGCACCGTTGACACGCACTTCCTGTTCGTCATTATCGACGCGCGGCGCGTGAATCCCGCCGCGCACTCAGACATCCGATTTGAATTATGAACACAATCATCTTCCCACGCAGTCCGCGTGAAACCATGTGCGGCTGGATGCACCTGCCGCGATTCATCGACAAGATTCGCCTTCACCTCGCCGGCAAATTGCATCCCGATTACCAGCCGAATTTCTGCAAGGGCTTCGACGGCCTGTGGCTGGAGCTGAGCGGCGTGAGGGCAGAGGAGTTCATCGAGGTGGTGCGCAACAGCATCACGGACGGCGAAGTGTGCGACTGGGTTCACGCGAATGTGAAGAAGCCGGACTCCGCCAAAGAGGAACAGCGCCGGCGCATGTTGGATTATCCGGCCCTCGATGACGCTGCGGGCCAGGACCGGCTCAAGATGCGCAAAGCCCAGTCGGGATTGTCGCACCGCGAGGATATCCGCTGCTTTGTGGATTACATCGACGCGGACGAGAAACGTTCCTGAGTGGAACCTTGCGGTTGAGAACTGCTGTTCTGACCCGCCCTGCGCGACCTTCGCACCATTCGGTGCGGAGAACGGGGCAAAGCGGCAGCTTTGCCGCATTCTGTTTGGCAGGGCTGTGCTCCTGCGCAGCCCCATCCTTTCCCGCCGGAAGATCGAAAGCTTGCGGTTCGGTTCGCGCTGCTGAGAATTTGCCGCGTGAATGAACTGGGAACAGTCTTCAGTGCTGTGCTGCCGGTGTTCGGCCTCATGGTCGCCGGCTTCGTCCTGCGCCACCTGAAATGGTTGAACGCGGAAGCGGACGAAAGCTTGCTTCGCATCTGCGTGAACGTGCTGCTGCCGTGCCTGATTTTTGAGTCCGTCCTCGGCAACGCGGCCTTGCAGCGGCATGGCAATCTCCTTTGGCCGCCACTGGTCGCGGTCATCACGGTGGTGACGGGAATTTCAGTTTCGTGGCTGGTCGCGGGCTGGTTTGGATTGAATGCGCCGGGCCAGCGACGGACCTTCGCGCTCACGACGGGCCTGCAGAATTACGGTTACATCCCGCTGCCGTTGTGCGTGCTGCTCTTCGATTCCGAAACCGTGGGCGTGCTGCTCGTGCATAACGTTGGTGTCGAGCTTGTGCTCTGGACCTTGGGGATAGCCGTGTTGTCCGGACAACGATTGGGTGGCGGCTGGCGAAAGATCATAAACGCTCCGCTGGTGGCGCTCGTGCTCGCGTTGATGCTGAACCTGGTTCCGAAAAGCAGTGTGCCCAGCGCCATGCTGGCCGCAGGCGGAATGTTGATGACCGCGGTTCACTGGCTGGGCCAATGTGCCATTCCACTGGCTCTGCTTCTGATCGGCGCGATCATCGCGGATCACTTGCCGGAAGTGCGCGGCGGCCGGTCCGGCCGGGTTGTGACAGCGGCAGTCCTGGTCCGGCTGCTGGTGATGCCGCCCTTGTTCCTGCTGCTCGCCAGATGGCTTCCGTGTTCGCTCGAGATGAAACGCGTGATTGTGATCGAAGGGGCGATGTCGGCCGCCGTGCTGCCCGTGGCGTTGTCGAAACACTACGGCGGCGACACCAGAACGGCGCTCCAGGTGGTGCTTGGAACTTCAGCCGTGGGCTTGATTGCGATTCCGATCTGGATTCGCGTCGGCGGACACTTTTGCGGTTTGTGGTGAACACGCCCGTCGGCATCCGCCTTCATTGCTCACGCGAAGGTCGCGAATCGGACGAAGGTGAGAAGCTGACTTCAATGGCGTTCTTTCAAACTGCAGAACGCCAGTCGCAATCCTTCGCGCCTTCGCGCCTTCGCGTGAGGTTGATTCAATGACAACTTACTGGCGGCGACGACGCATCATGCCAAGCGCGCCCGCCAGTCCAACCAAGGCAAACGCAGTGGGCTCGGGGATGATCTGGACGTTGTCAATGGCGGCCCAGGGCTGGCCGGTCGCCGTGGCGTAGTTCTCGAATCGCAGGTAGATCGGATCGGTGCTGTTGGCCGAGGCGAGGTTCAAGTTCACCTGCTTCGTGACGAAGGTGCCGGGATCGAGCGATCCGCTGGTGACATTGACCGTGTCGAGCAGAGTGACGCCGCTCGCACCGTCGATGTCGGTATTGTCGGCGCCGATGAAGCTGGCGGATTGATACAAGCTGAGCGTGATGCCCATGTCGCGGGGCCCGCCGGCGTCGGTGAACGAGCCGATGTCGAACTGCAACGAGAGCGTCGTAAGGCCGCCGTCGTTCACGCCGAGGTTTTGGTAAGCCCAGTTTTGCGTCTCGGGCAGCATCCAGCTCAAGCCCATCACCGAGGTGCCATTGGGGGAGACGTTCGGTCCGTACCATGTCGCCCGCCACCATTGGTCGGGAACGTCCGTGTGAGGATCGAACCAGCTGTCCACGTCCGTGACGTTGGAGCCGGGCGCGTTGTTTTGGAAATCACCATTGGTGATCTGAAGACCCGCGTGAGCTGAGGCAGTGAGTGCCAGAGCTCCGCAGGCGGTGAGGAGTTGTATTTTCATTCTAGGTTTTGGTTAGGGGTTTTGCTTCCGACGGAATTGAGTTATTGCGCGAGCCGGTAGAACCTGGCCGTTCCGGTGATGGTGTCGGTGGCGACGCGTTCGTCTCCTTGCGTGCTTTCGATCAGCGCTGCCGCCGTCCAGCCGCTGCTGATGTTCGTGCTGCTTTGCAGCGTGTAACCGCTGAGCGCAGCGGGCCAGCTGAGGCGCACCTGCGTGGGGGAAACTTTCTGGATGCTCAGAACGGCCGTCGCACCTTGAGGCACCACTGAAGCCCAGGTGGCACCAAGACGCACTTCATCGAAGATCATGTTGAAGTCCGTGCCCAGCCGGATGCCGTCGAAGCTGAAATTGCGAACGGCGCCGCTGCCGCTTGGAGTTCCTGGCGGATTCGGTCCGGCCGGCGGGTTCGCGTAAAAGGTCACCTGCGCCAGGTCGCCCGAGGCGGGGAAATCGACACGGTAAACGAGCAGCGTAGTGTTGGTGCTCGGCGTGACGCTGTTCGCGAAATCAGCGTCCTGTCCCTGGCCGGCGCCCGTGAAACCCCATTTGCCATTGTTCGGCGCTCCGGTGGAGAGCCCGAGGAACAGCGGCACGGCACCACCGTTCAGAAGCGAAACACCCGCCGAGGCCGGAGGCGTTTCCGGAAATGCGCCCTGCGTGAGGAAGCTGATCCAAATCGTGCCGCCGCCATTGCCACCGTGCAACCCGGAGAGATTCGACAACAAGCGATCGGCATTACCCGCAATGATCGTTGCGGCATTGCTCGATGTGAGAAGGCCCGGATAGGTCAATCCCGGGCTGGTGACGCTGCCCACACCGGACCACGCGTTGACATCAAAACCGGTTCCACCGGCCTGGCCGGGGAGATTGTCCGTGCCCGCTTCGTAAGCGAAGGATTCGCTCGCGGATACTTGCGCGGCGATTGCCAGCGAAGCTGTGTTGATTGTGGAATTCGAAATCACCGTCAGGTTCGCGACGCCTTCGCCGAGCACCTGGACGGTGAAGGTTTGGACGTTGGTCGAACCCACGCCGAACGTCATCGAAGTCAATGCCGCGTTGGTGGAGCTGAGGCTGAACGCAGTGGGATTGTCATTCGAAATCACCATGCTCAGCGGCCGGGGAGCGTTGTTCGGAATGGTGACACTGATTGTTGTGCTGCCGCCGATCGGTGCGAAGCGCGACGGAGCGGTCAGGGCTGGCGTGGGCGGCGGCAGCGGTTGCGGCGCGCCGGTGAACCGCATCACGTTTGTCCAATGAGTGCCGAGCCGGATTTCGTCGAAGTATAACGTGTCCGAAGTTCCGAGGCGGACGCGATCGAATGTGAAGTTGTTCACGCTGGCCATTCCCGTCGGCGTGTAAGGCTCGTTGCTGTTCAACGGGGGATTTGCGTAGAAGCTCACGCGCGCCGGGTCCGGCTGCGCATCGATGTAGCTGGTCGTCACCGCCTCGGCGATCGGCGTCGCTCCGATCGAGCCCTTGGCCACGTCGCGGGTCACGCGGTAGACCAGCAGACCCGGGGCG
>CAMLLE010000144.1 GCA_946480555.1 uncultured Verrucomicrobia subdivision 3 bacterium | reverse complement strand
AACCGCGCGCCGTTGGGATAAACCTGCGAAATTACCGGCGGATCAATGGGGGCAGTTAAAACAGCATTGTCGAACCAGGTGGAGCCGTTGCCCACTGGATTGGCCAGTTCCACTTTGATCTTCTTAGTTCCGACTGGGGACGTCGCGATATTGGTCCAGCTCTGGTAAGGAACGCCAACGTCGTAGAAGTCGCCCAGGCCGCCGTTGTATTCGTTGTGAATCGCGTCCAGGGTGCGCACGCTGCTGCTGGCCAGCACGTTGTCCGAGGCATCGAGGAAGAACAACCGGGCTTCACCATAAGGCAGCCACCAGGAATCCGCTCCGCCCTGAACTGTCAGGGTGTATTCAACGTTCTCCGCCGCAGCGACAGTCTGATTTGCATAGCTGCCACTGCCGGAACCACCTTGGCCAAGAGTCAACTGCAATGACCCGTCATAAAGCGGCGCAACCGGATCGGCGTTGAGGTTCGTTCCTGCCCCGGCTGGCCAGGCGCTCGGCCAGGTCGGGGGATTGAGAGATGTGCCGGCCAGTCTGCCCGGGACTTCGGCGTTGACCCATCCGCCAGCGGTCCACGTGCCCCATCCCGTGAGACCGTTGTTAAAATCTCCGTTTACAAGGAGATTGCCGGCAGCGTGGCCGGCATGGATCGAGGCATTCACCGCAAGGGCGGCCAGAAGTATCTTCGAAAGCCGGGACTGTGATGCGAAGGTTTTGCAGTTGATCATAAAACGGAGGTCAATTCGATTTTGGTTTTGACTTGAGCATCATTAACGGTGCCTCCGTTGATAACATCGTCCTCTTCGCCAAAACAAATCCTGTATCGACATGTTCTCAGAAAGCTGATAGCACAGATTTCCAATCTGCCATTACAGCTCGTCGTTATGCCCACACATCCCAAACACAAGGAAATCAGCCGCCATCTCCTGAATGAAATCACCGCCGGCAAATACGCAAAAGGTGCGCGGTTGCCCAGTGAAGCGCAGCTCGTGCAGCAGTTTGGCGTTTCGCGGCCAACGGTGGGAAGGGCCATGCGGCAACTGGAAACGGACGGCGTAATCGAGCGCCGCGCCGGTTCTGGAACCTATGTGAAAAGCGGTTCTTCAAACCAGCCGTTCCCCCGGGTGCTGGGATTGTTGATTCCCGGGCTGGCTACGACAGAAATTTTTCAAATCATCTGCGGCGAACTTGCCAGTCTCGCCCGGGTGCATAATTACAGCTTGCTCTGGGGCGGATCCTCCCGGCCCCTCGGCGATACGGACGAGAGCCTTCATCATGCGAAGGAGTTGTGTCAGCAATTCATTGAACGCAAACTGAGCGGGGTTTTCTTCGCGCCGGTTGAGTTGCAGCCCGCACAGAGCCAGGCGAATCAAAAGCTGGCAGAAACCTTGCGAACCGCAGGCATTCCTGTCGTGCTGCTCGATCGCGACCTGTGTGAATTTCCGAGGCGAAGCAATTTCGATCTGGTGGGCATCGACAACCTGTCTGGTGGATACCTGCTCGGCGAACATCTCATCAAGCTCGGATGTCGCAGAATCGTCTTCGTTACGCGCCCTCTTTCGGCTTCCACCGTAAACGCCCGAATCGCCGGTGTGCGCGAAGCGCTCGCTCGACACCGCATCCAACCGCCCGCCAACTGGGTGCAGACAGGCGATCCTGCAGACATCAAATTTGTCCGCTCACTCGTCGCCGGCAAACACGTCGACGCCTTTGTCTGCGCCAATGACTTTACGGCAGCCGTGCTGATGCGGACGATGGAATCTGCAGGAGCGCGCGTGCCTCTGGATTTCAAAGTGGTCGGCTTCGACGACGTGAAGTATGCGACACTTGTATCTGTCCCTCTGACCACAATTCTTCAGCCCTGCCAGGAAATTGCGACGATCGCCTTCCGCACGATGCTTGAACGAATTGCGGAGCCCATGTTGCCACCTCGCACCATCAGCATGACACCACCGCTGATCGTTCGCGAATCCTGTGGCGCCTACCTGCCACGGCAAACGGGCGCTCAACCAAAAGCTCCGGGTTCGCGCAAACCTCGCTCTTCCGCTCGCTGACAAGCGTGCCGATCTCGATCGCCGCGAGTCGAACTTCGGTCGGGATGAATTACCTGAAGCCAGGTCCTATTGCGCGTTCGCGGTCTTCTGCCAGATGGCGATGAACATTCCATTGCCGCGCGATTCCTGAGGCCACAGCCAGATTCGCGGGTTCGCATCAGCGTCGGGCGCGAGCGGATTTCGGACCGACAGCGGCGCAATGTCGTCAAACCGGCTTTCAAACGCATCGGCCACGGAGTCGGTTTCCGAGCGCGTCACCGTGCAGACGGAATACACAAGTTTCCCGCCGGGCTTCAGCGCGGTGGCGGCGTGACTCAACAATCGCAGTTGAACTTCACTCAATTCTTTCACGTCCTGCGCCGCGGTGGTCCAACGCGCGTGCGGGTTTCGCTGCCACGTGCCCAAACCGCTGCACGGAGCATCGATCAATATGCCGTCGAACTTGGTTTTCGTCGGCAATTTGGCGCCGCCATCCCAAAGCTCGGCGCGATAGTTGAAAGCTTTCGCCCGGGCCGCGCGCCGCTTGAGATTCTTCAATCGCCATTCCGCGCGGTCACTCGCCCAGATCAGGCCTTTGTTCGACATGAGGTCCGAAAGGTGAAGCAGCTTGCCACCTTCACCAGCGCACGCGTCCCACCACGTTTCGCCCGGCTTCGGATCGCAAATCCATCCAACCGCCTGCGAGCTGATGTCCTGAACTTCGAACTTGCCGCCGTGAAACTCCGGCGTGCGAAAAAGATCTTCCTCGCCAAGGTATTCGATTGTGTCGCTCAGCCACCCTTCGCCTGCCGGACGCGAGGGCTTGAATCGCCGGGCCAAAGCGCGGCCTTCTCCGCGCGGCGTCCTCAACCAGAGAGCCGGTTTGCACTGCAAGGTCCGCAACCACGCATCCGTGATCTCAACCTCGTCCTTCACCCATGCCGGGACGGCTCGACTCCGAAGGTCAGCCGAAGGAATCGATTCGGGCTTCCGCTCGAATTGCGCGGCCAGCTCGCGCGCGCGGCGCAAGCGCGCGGTGATGTGTGTTTCGTTCGTGAGCCAGCCCAGCCAGCGATAGTAGTTGAACACGAGCGCGCTGATCTCCGCAGCATCCCAGGGCGCGATGCGATTGTGCGCCTTCAAGGTCTGGCGCAGCGCTTGATCCGCAGGAAGCTCGCGGCCGGCTTTCGCGACCACTTCCGCCGCGATCTGAACAGTATCCAGTTTCACGCGCGGGAGATTAGCGACACCGCGCGCAATCTCACAGAAGGAAACGCGGCTGGCGCGGATTCGCCAAGAATTTATTGTCGCGCGTTGGGTTTGTCTGCATCCTCACCGGCCTTATGCAGCAGGTAAACCTTGGAATGATCGGCGGCGGAACGGTCGGCAGCGGTGTGTTTCACGCCCTGCAACAAAACGGCGCCCTCATGGCCGCGCGACTCGGCGTCAAGCTCGCCTTCCGGAAAATCGCCGTCAAAGCCATTGACGAACCCCGCCCTTACCCGATCGCCAAATCCCTGCTGACCACCGACTGGAACGAAGTCATCAACGATCCGGCCATCCAGATCGTGATCGAACTGGTCGGCGGAACCGGCATTGCGAAAACCATGGTCCTCGCGGCACTGGCGAAGGGCAAAACAGTGGTGACAGCGAACAAGGCATTGCTTTCCGCGCACGGGCCGGAGTTGTTCGCGGCGGCGTCGAAAAGCGGCGCGAATCTTTATTACGAAGCCAGCGTATGCGGCGGCATCCCCATCATCAAAGCCATGCGCGAAGGCTTTGTGGCGAACCGGTTCTCCGCCATTTACGGCATCGTCAATGGCACCTGCAATTACATCCTCACGCGCATGAAAAAGGAAGGCGCGGACTTCGCGGAAGTTCTCGCCGACGCGCAGAAGCATGGTTACGCCGAGACACCGCCCGACCTGGACATCGACGGCTTCGACGCGCAGCACAAGATCGGCATTCTGGGTTCGCTGGCGCACGGGTTCTGGGTGGATCACCACCAGATCCACACGGAAGGCATTCGCGAGATTTCGAAGATCGACATGCAGTTCGCGCAGCAGCTCGGCTACACCATCAAGCTGTTGGGCATCGTGAAACAGATCGAAGGGGCGGGAGCGAAGCCGAAATCCGGCGTGCAGGTTTCCGTTTATCCCACGCTCATCCCGAACGCCCACGTCCTGGCCAGCGTGAACGGCGTTTTCAACGCGTGCTTCGTGCGCGGCGACGTGGTCGGCGACACGCTGTTTTACGGTCGTGGCGCGGGCAAGGATGCCACAGCCAGCGCGGTGTTGAGCGACGTGGCGGATGCGGCTCTGGATTTGAAAAATGGAACCGCGGTGAGAATTGCGCCGTTCGTTCCGCATGCGGGCAAGGCGGGCGTGCTGCCGATGGATTCCATTGTCTCCCGTTATTACGTTCGCCTAAGCGTAGTGGATCGGCCCGGCGTGCTGGCGAAGATCGCCGCAATTTTCGCCCAGGCGAAAATCGGGATTTCATCCGTGATCCAGCCCGAAGGTCACGAAGGCGAAAGCGTGCCGTTGATTCTGATGTTGCACGATGCGCCCAACGCCGCGATGAAGAAGGCGCTGGCAAGGATCGCGAAGCTGCCGCCGGTGAAAGCGAAACCGGTCATGCTGCGCGTCGAGAGTTTTGAATAGCTGCCACGCCCGATTTGCAGCCATGTTTTACGGGTTCCGGTGCTAGGTGAAACGGCGGGCGACAGTGTGAGCCCGGCGCATGCGCAGCTTTCAAAATACTTGTTGCGCGCCCGGGGGTTTGACCGTAAGTAGTAGCGAGTCGAAGGTCTGATAGCAGCGTGCGGCGAGGTTGATCCTGGTAGAAAGCCCGCGCAGCAGCTTCCCAAAAATTCAAAGTTCAACAGTTCGGGGCGTTCTCGAAACCTTTGACGGCCTAAATACGTAGTATGAGCACTGATAACAACAACGGTCAGGAATTGGGTTCCGGTTACCTGGAAATCTCCGAAAAAGGTTTCGGCTTCCTCCGCACCGCCCAAAACCATTTTCACCCCAAACCCACCGACATCTTCGTCACGCCGGACACGATCAAGCGCAGTTTCCTTCGCGAAGGCAGCCACATCGTTGGCCCCACGCAGCCGCCGCACCGCGGCACCAGCCCACAGCTCAAGTCCGTCCAGCGCGTCAACGACATGACGTTTGAGGATTACACCAAGGCTGTCCGTTTCGAGAACCTCACCACCATTGACCCGATCGAAAAATTCCGGCTGGAAACGGCGCCTGACCTGATCGAGACGCGCGTCATTGATCTGGTTACGCCGGTTGGCAAAGGCACGCGCGGATTGATCGTGGCGCCGCCGCGCACGGGCAAAACCACCGTGCTCAAGCAGATTGCCAACGCCATCACGGCCAACCATCCGGAAGTTCACGTGCTCGTCCTGCTCATCGACGAGCGCCCGGAAGAAGTCACCGATTTCCAACGGTCCGTGAAAGCGGAAGTCGTCGCGTCCTCCAACGACCAGGATCTGGAAACGCACGTTCGCCTGTCGCGCTTCATGATTGAGCGCTGCCGCCGCATGGTGGAATCAGGCAAGGACGTTTTCGTCCTGATGGATTCGCTCACCCGCGTGGCTCGCGCTTACAACAGCGTCCACGGTGGCAGCGGCCGCACCATGACCGGCGGTGTCGATGCCCGCGCGCTGGAAATTCCGCGCAAGATGTTTGCATCGGCTCGCAAAATCGAACATGGCGGTTCGCTGACCATTCTCGCGACAGCGTTGGTTGACACCGGATCTCGCATGGATGAACTGATTTTCCAGGAGTTCAAAGGCACCGGTAACATGGAACTCGTGCTCGACCGGAAGCTCTCAGATCGCCGCCTGTTCCCCGCGATCGACATCCCGAAGAGCGGCACGCGCAAAGAAGAAAAGCTGTTCCCGGTGAAGCAAATCGACGCCATTCGCAAGCTGCGCCGCACCATGGTGGACTTGAATCCAATCGAAGCCATGGAAACCCTCACTGCCGCGCTCAAGAAGCACAAGACGAACGACGAGTTGCTGGCGAAATTGGAAAAGGGCTCTTAAGGCCGTTTAAGAATTCGAAGCCCGGTCTGACCCGTTCAGACCGGGCTTTTTCTTGTGTTCAAGGGAAGGTGCAGCGAACCGCGGCGCAGGGTTTCATGATCACTTCGCGCGCTCGATGCCCGCGGCCTTGGCCAGCTCGCGATGGATCTTCCCGACACGTTCCACCTGTCCTTTCGCGGCAAAACGTTCGTAGAAACCTTCGTTCCGAAACTCACGAATCCGTTCCGTCCAGGGTGCCAGCCGTTCCCGCCAGCGTTGAATGCGGTTCTCTTCGTACTCGCCGTCCTGACCGGCCAGATCCGCCGCCACACGGATCAACGCCTTCAGCGTCACGGGTTTCGTCACCATGAAACTGTCATTGCCCCACGCTTCCTCCAGCACCTGGGCTGACGCCTTCAGGAAATCGCGCACCATGCCGTAGTAACGCTCCGCGTTGCGCTGATCCGTCCCCTGCTCTTCGATCTTCTTCCACGCGGCTTTCACCCAGCGATGCACTTCGTTGTAGAGCTCCGCCTGCAGAATCCATTTCTCCTGCTTGCTGCGTCCGCCCAGCCGGTTGATGCGATACCGCAGCGGACTGTCCGCCGCGCTGTAAAGCAGCTCCACGATGCGCGCCGCAAACCGCCGGTCCGGCTCCGCCCAGGAGACCTTCTCGTAAAGATCGATCAGATGGCTCTTGTTGATGCGCGTTGGGGTGGAGTTGATGATCACAAACATTTCCGTCGCGAAGTCCTCACTTCGGCCGTCGAAGATCACCGTCGGCACGTAGATCGACTTCGCTTCGTCGGGGTGTGTGCGTTCGTAGAAGTTCAGGGCTGCGAGCCGGTGCTGGCCATCGATGATCAGGAACTTCTCCTCGGGCACCTGCAGATGACCGACGGTTTCATCTCCGTCCAGCGCGCGAAACTGCAGCCGTTGCGGCGTGAACAGCAGGACCGTTCCCGGGATGGGTGGTTGCGAAATCGCGGTTTCATAGAAGTTGCGAATCGCCTTCACCTTGGATTTGGACATCACCCGTTGGAACGCCTTTTCGTTACGTTCGATCTTCGCGATGAACTGCGCCACGTCGTCCTCCGCTTCGGTGCCTTCCGGCTGGATCGTCGCGCCTTCCTCATCGTAAAAGCGGCTGATGAAGCGGACCTTGGTGAGCAGGTCCTCGGACGGGTAGG
Source organism: uncultured Verrucomicrobia subdivision 3 bacterium (assembly GCA_946480555.1). The sequence continues at coordinate 24 of CAMLLE010000144.1, read as the reverse complement.
CGGAAAAGTAGAAAACGGCATCCT
>CAMLLE010000143.1 GCA_946480555.1 uncultured Verrucomicrobia subdivision 3 bacterium | reverse complement strand
GGCTCCATTCTCCAGGATCCCGCCAAACGCTCCGCAAGCGTGATTCAAGATTGCGGCGCGACGCGCCCTGCCAACGCCACGAATATCGTTTCGATCGCGATCATCATCTTCCTCGCCAGCCTCGCAGCTTCCCGCGCCGCGGATCTTCAATGGGACAATGGAGCAGGGGACAACAGCTGGTTCAACGCGGTCAATTGGGCGGGCGACGTTCTTCCCGGAACCGCCGACAACGTGAAGATCAATCTCGGCGGAGCGGGCAGAGCGATCTTCACTTCCGGCAGCACGAGCCATAACAGCATTCGCATTGGCGACACCGCAGGCGGAAGCGGCGCGGAGTTGGAAGTGACCGGCGGCAGTCTCACCTCCACCGCCACAATCCAGACTCGCATCGCGACGGGCGGACGCACAGCGACGCTCAATCAAAGCGGTGGCACCGTGAGCTTCGGCGGTTGGATGCAAATCGGGCTCGATGCGAACAGCGTCGGAAACATCAGCGTCAGCAGCGGCACATTGACCGCGCTGCGCAATGGCACCGTTTCCGGCGTGACGGCCGTGAGCATGTCGTTCGGCGACGGCAACAACGCACAAGGCAACTTGGTTCTTTCCGGCGGCGAACTGCGGACGCGCACGGGAATTTTGCTCGGCGCCAATGGCGGCCGCGGCCGGTTCGAAGTGCGCGGCACGGGTGTCGCCAACATCGGAACTGAGAACAGCGCTGACGACGGTTTCTGGGTCCAAAGTTCCAACAGCGTCCTGGCCGCCTTCGTGACGAACGGAGCGCTCGGCAGCATCTTCATCGACAACTTGAGCGGCGCTTCCGGCACCTACAGCGATGGCAACGTGATCTTCATGCCCGGCGCGAAACTGGAAGTGGGTTTCCTCGGTGAACCTTCCACGAACGCGTGGGATTTGATGACCTGGGAAGGCGCATTGCTGACGAACGGCCTTTCCTTTGCCGCGAGTGTGACGGACACAAACTGGAGTTTCGAGGTCGTTGACACCGGCGGCGCGATTGGCGCCGACACGTTGCGCATTCGCTACGGTCCGCCACCGCCACCGCCCCCGCCCACGATTTTTATTCATCCCGGAGTCATGCACACGCTGGAAGATCTGGAGCGGATGCGCACCAACGTTCTCGCCGGAAATCAGCCGTGGCTCGACGGCTACAACGCGCTGCTCGCGGATTCGCGGTCGTCCGCCGGCTATTCGATGCAAGGCCCGTTCGGGTTCGTGACGCGCAGCCCGATCGGCAGCGTGAGCTTGGGCCAGTGGGAAAACGACTGCGGCGCTGCGTATCAAAACGCGCTGCTCTGGTACCTCACGGGCAACGTCGCCCACGCCAATAGAGCGATGCAAATTCTGAACGCATGGTCCGGCACGCTGACGAACATCAACGGCGCCGACGCGCGGCTCACCGCCGGTTTGCAGGGACACAAGTTCATTTGCGCGGCGGAAATCATCCGCCACACCGGCGCGGGTTGGTCGCAGGCGCAGATCAACACGTGCAGCAACTTCATCCGAACCGTGCTGCTGCCGCTCAATCACATGTATGGCGGCGGCAACTGGGGAAACATTGGCGCGATCTGCCAGATGGCCGCCGGTGTGTTTCTCGAAGACGAGGCGGAGTTCAACGACGCGATCAACGCAATGAAGTTTGGCGCGCCGACCCAATGCGACATGGGCATTCCGAACTACATCCATTCAGTCGGCTGGACCACCGAGGCAGATCGCGACATCGGGCATTGGGCCCTTGGCTTGAACAACGCCGCCGTCGGCGCGCAGATCGCCTGGTGCCAGGGCGTGGACATTTGGACCTATCTGAACAACCGCATCCACGCCGGTCACGAGTACCTCGCGAAATATAATCTCAGCAATTCCGTCAGTTACAGTCCCGGCCCGCAGTGTGACGGCTACAACAACGGCGGCATCACTTCGGTTGGACGTGGGCGTTGGGATTTGACCTTCTACGAGCAGACCTTTCATCCGTATCAGAACCTGCTGGGCGTTGCGGCGCCGTGGACCTGGGCGGCCATCACCAACACGCGTGCGTTCTTCGCCGCGAACTTTGGAGACGGTTTTCAAGCTGAACGATACGATCGCGATCACGTGGGTTTCGGTACACTTGTCGCCGCGTTACCCCCGCGAGTCGCCGGTTTGCCGCAGGTTCCGCGCGGACTCTCGGCGACCGCGAGCAATGGCGTTGTGGAATTGAGCTGGAACGCTGCCCCCGGCGCGATCAGCTACCACGTGAAACGCGCGACTCACCGCGGCGGACCTTACATCAGCATTGCCCCTGGCCTGACGGCGCCAACTCACATTGATTCCACAGTGACGAATGGACAGCTCCTTTTCTACAAGGTCGAGGCTGCAAACGAGGTGGGTGAAAGTGGCAATTCCGGTCTGGCAGCCGCTTTTCCCAGCGACACCGCGCCCGCGCCGCCAACGGGCATTCGGGCAGAAGCGGTTTCGCACCACCGCATCGACCTTTCCTGGAACGCCAGCCTCGGAGCCGTGAGTTACAACGTGAAGCGTGGAGTTGTCGCGGAAGGTCCGTTCACGAACATCGCCAGCCATGTCGGCACAAGTTTCCTTTCCTTCGCGGATGACGATTTGCCGGCTGCAACGCCGTTTCACTACGTGATCGCCGCGAACAACGCGATGGGTTCCGGTGAAGACTCGGACGTGGCGAGCGCAGCGACTTTGCCCGCGCTGCCGCCTCCCTGGACCTACGCTGATGCCGGTTACGTCACGACACCCGGCCACGCGATTCACTCCAACGGCGTGTTCGTTGTGCGTGGCGCGGGCCTCGATTACGGCGGCGCGAACAGCGATTCGTTCGGGTTTGCGTGCGTGAACGTCACCGGCGATGGCGAAATCGTTGCGCGTCTCGCCAGCCGAACGAACTACAGCCATCTCAGCAAAATTGGCCTGGCGATGCGCGAGTCGCTCGACAACGAATCGAAGCACTCGTTTGTGATGATCGATGGCCGGGACAACGCCGGATTCGTATTTCGCAGTTCCACCGGCGGCAACGGCAGCAGCAGCGGTTCAACCAACGTGTCCGGCCTCGCGCTGCCTTGCTGGTTGAAGTTGAATCGGGCCGGAAATGTTTTCACCGGTTCCGTTTCCGAAGACGGTACAAACTGGACGGTCATCCACTCGCGCAGCATTTCGATGAATGGCACGCTGCTGGCCGGGCTGGCGGTTTGCTCGCGCAACAATGGATTTCTCGACACAGCCGTGTTCGACTGCGTGAGCGTCTCTGGAATCTGGCCGCCAGTGCCGGAAACGCCGGATGGATTGAACGCTGTGCCTGGCGACGGAGAAGCGCGGCTCAGCTGGAGTGCTTCCACGAACGCGACCGGCTACAACGTGAAGCAATCCACGGTGGCGGGCGGTCCATACACTACCGTTGCGGCCGATTGGGCCGGGCTGACGCTGACGAACTCCGGCTTGAGCAACGGCGTGCGCTATTACTTCGTGGTCAGCGCCACGAACGCGTTTGGGGAAAGTGCGGAATCCACCGAAGTCAGCGCGCGGCCGGTATCGCGAATGCCATTTCAAGTGGGTGCGGCCATGTTTGGGAATGCACTTCAGTTCAGCTGGCCTGCGACGCACGTGGGCTGGAGGCTGGAAACACAGGCGAATCCGTTGACGGTGGGACTTAGCAACAATTGGGTGACGGTGGAAGGTTCCGCTCTGACGAATCAGGCGGTGGTTCCAATCGCCGGCTCAAACGTCAGTGCATTTTTTCGGCTGGTGCATCCATGAGCTTTGAAATGGGCCGAGCGGCCACGCAGCTTCATATTCGATTTGAAATGAACGTCAGGAAGATCATCACAGTCGCAATCGGCTGGGCCGCGTTGACGATCAACGCCCCCGCGCAGGAAACTGCCGTCACCGTCTCCAATCTCACGCAGCTTGCGGAAGTTGCCGCAGGCAACGGCCAGAGAATCCGCATGCAACCCGGCGTGTATCGCATGGCGGATTACCTGACGGACCCGGTGCTGGAGAAGATTCGCGCCGGAGTGGATCGCCGCCAGTCGCGTCCGGCTGTGCCGATGTTCCTCTTCAGCGGCAACAACAATGAAATCGATCTGCGCGGCGTCACGTTCGAGATCGACACCACGCTCTACTCGAAGCTGCCCGGGCGAAGCTACATCCGTTGCGTGATCATTTCTGGAAAGGGGAATCGCTTCGATGGCCTGACGATTCGCAACACGGGGCCGCAGAAGGGCAGCAGCGGGAACATCCTGTCCGTCGCAGGTGCCAGCAACACGCTGGAGAACGTCACACTGTTCGTCCACGGTTCCTGGCCGTATGGCTACGGCGATCTTCTGGGCAAGGGCGGCCCGAACCTGCTGCCGATCCAGAAGCAGAGCGGCATTCAGATTCTCGGCAACGGCTGCACGCTGCGGCGCTGCAAGGTGTTCAGCCGCGCGTTCGGGCATTGCTTCTATGTGCAGGTCGGCACGGACATCCGGCTGGAGGATTGTTACGCCGAAGGCGTGATGCGTTCGACGACGGACATGCTGCGCGACACGGAAGGCGCGGTGTTCGAGCTGGGCTTCAAGTCCGTTTACGAGAATCGCGATGGCCGTTACGTGATCACGCCCGGCTACATGAAAAGCCTTTCGGAAGATGGCTTTCGAACCTATGGCAACGCCGGGAACGTGACGCTGATCAATTGCACGGCGCTGAACACGCGGGCCGGTTTTGAAATCGGCGCCCGCGATGACAGCCCGCGCAAAACGATCATCGAGAACTGCGTTGCGCGCGGATGTGAGCGCGCTTATCTGCTCGGCTCCCACGTGATCGTGCGCCGCAGCCGTGGCGACATCGCGCACGGGCCGCTGCTCTATCTGCGCGGTGGCCGTGAATCGGACATCGAACTGGAACTCGACGGCGGTGAAACGGAAGGCACGGTCCACGCGCTGGCGACCATTGCGGGATCGAATCACGTCGTGCGGCTGACCTATTCCGGCGATCGCGGCTTTCCGAGCGTGCCGATCTTGTTTGGCTTCGGAATGCCCGCGCACGCCGAGATGTCGAGTCCGATCCGGCCCGCTGCAGCGAACAACGTGCGGCTGGAGAATTTGATTCCGAACGTCGCAGTCATCCGCAGCGACTCCGTGACGAACTGCGAAATCAAAACCGCAGGCAAACTGTTTGCCGATGCGGAGCTGAAAAAGTCTCCGGGCGATTGGGGACCCGGAGTCGGACGCTGAGAACCAGAAAGCGGGAATGATGCGGCATCTTGTGATTCAGAGATTGGGGCGGAGCGGCAGCTCCGCCCTACCGAATGTGGGTAGGGCAGAGCTGCCGCTCCGCCCCATATTGGTCTTCGGGTTTGTGTTTGCGCTCGCAATGAGTCTCGCAACCACCTCCACAGCCCAACAGTTCAACAACGCCGGTCGCGCTGTCTGGCAATGGTCTGCGGAAGTTTCACCAGCCGGGAATTCATCCTCATCCGCCCGCGCGTTTCTTTGGATTCCGCCCAATTGCCAGCGGGTTCGCGCCGTTGTGTTCGCGCAGAACAACATGATCGAGGAAGGCATTCTCACACATCGCGATTTCCGGAAGACGCTTGCCAAACTTGGAATCGCGGAACTCTACGTCGCGCCGTTCTTCGACTACTGGCAGAACTCCACGAACAATGACGCAACGAACGAACGCTTCTCCGCTTTGCTGAAGGACTTCGCCGCCGAATCTGGCTACTCCGAGCTGGGAACCGCGCCGATCATTCCCATGGGCCATTCCGCGTCGGCCTCGATGCCGTGGAACTTCGCCGCCTGGAACTCCGAACGCACGCTCGCGATTCTGTCGCTCAAAGGCGATGCGCCGAACACGCATCTCGTCGGCAACGGCCGGCCGAATGTGGATTGGGGCGCGCGGCGGATCGACGGCATTCCCAGCCTGATGGTGATGAGCGAGTACGAATGGTGGGAAGACCGGCTGACACCGGCGCTGGCGTTTCGCGCGCGCAATCCTCACGCGCCGCTTGCGATGCTTTGCGACGAAGGACAGGGGCACTTCGACTATTCAGACCGGCTGGTGCGTTATCTCGCGATGTTCATTCGGAAAACGGCTGACGCGCGTTTGCCAAGGGACGGTTCTTCCCAGCTGAAGCGGGTCCATGGGCGCGACGGCTGGCTGGTGGATCGCTGGCGCACCAACGGAGTTCCTCACGCGAAGGCCGCGAAGTTCGCGAAGTTTGAAGGTGATCGCGCGGAGGCATTCTGGTGTTTCGATCGCGAGATGGCGCGCGTGACGGAGCGATTCAATCCGCAGTTTGGGAAAGAGCCGCAGCTCGTGACCTTCGTGCAGAATGGCAAAGCGCTTGATCAGACTTTGAATACGGCTGAACAGGTGCGCATTTCAGTTCCGCCGCTGGATGGCACGCTGACATTTCGCTTGGGTGGTGGCTTCTACGATTCCGTTCCAGCCGGAGGCAATCCGGCCAAATGGGCCGGACGCACCAACGGCGCACCGTTAAGGCATGCCAAAGGCGGCGTCGTGTTGTCGCGAATCGTTGGTCCCGTGGAACAGCTCGGGGCTCATGAGTTCGCGATCCGCTTCAATCGCAGCAGCATTCCCACCGATCCGCGCGCGGGCGATATCTGGCTGCTGGCGAGCCATCCCGGTGACGCGCAGTTCCGAAGCGCCGTGCAGCAGGGCTTGATGCGGATTCCGCTGAAGCTTACTGAAGGCGCTGCGCAGAAGATCACGTTTCCGGAGATTGCCAGCGTGAAGAACGGCACGAAATCGCTGAAGCTGAACGCCAGTTCGGATTCCGGCGCGCCGGTCCGTTATTTCGTCCGCGAAGGCCCGGCCGTTGTGGAGAACGGCGGGTTGCGTTTCACGCCGCTGCCGCTGCGCGCAAGGCTCCCGATGCGTGTCACTGTTGTGGCGTGGCAATACGGGCGAACGGTTGAACCCAAACTGCAATCGGCCGAACCGGTCGAGCGTTCCTTCTTCATTCTCCCATGATTCAACACGAGTTTCTGGCCATCGACGAAGGCCACGCCACGCTGCTGCACATCGATGAACGCGAGCAGTCGAAGAACTGGATCGTGCCGATCGGCCAGCCTGCGGCGCGCGACATGCAATTGATTGGCGATGGCAAAGTGCTGATCGGGCATCACCACGGTTACAGCGAGTTCGATATCCGGCTCGGCCGGTTGCTGAAGGAGTTCAAAGCCTTGGAAGGCGTCACGGCTGCGCGGCGTCAGCCGGACGGACACACCTTGATCGCGGGTGTGAACATCGCCGGTGCGACCGGAGTGGTGGT
>CAMLLE010000142.1 GCA_946480555.1 uncultured Verrucomicrobia subdivision 3 bacterium | reverse complement strand
CGTGAGAACGAGCGGAACTTTGTGTGGTGCGATCGCCTGGAAGAGAACCTCCGTCTCATGGAAGCTCGATTCCAAAACGTTCAACGCAGACTGAACCACCAGATCGACACCTACAGTCGCCGCGAGGTGATACACCGCTGATGCGTTTGCGGCGATTTCGTTAAGTTCCGCGCAATCCGAGATTCGCGACTGAACAAAACGAAACCTCGGATGCTTCAACGCCACGGAAAGATTGTTCAAACTGCCGGTGGAAAGATCGTCCAATGCGACGACGCGGTGTCCGTCGCGCAGCAGGCGTTCGACCAGATGCGATCCGATGAAGCCAGCTCCACCGGTGACCAGAATGTGCGGTTCAGAGTTCATTGCAGTGCGCGCGCGACAGCTTCGGCGAGTCTTTGGCGAAAGGCTGGATTCGCGATCTGCGCGGCGTCGTTCGGGTTTGAAAGGAAGCCTGCTTCCAGCAGCACGGCCGGCCGGTTTTGTCCGCGGAGAACGCCTAGAAACCGCGCCCGCCGCACGCCGCGATCGGCAAAATCGCACTCCTTCAGCAACGCGCGGTGCAAGCGCATGGCGTATTGGAGGTTTTCGGAGTCGAATCGGTTGTTTGCAAACTCCGCGGCGGGATTGTCCTCGTATTCGCGCGTCAGCGTGGACTTCATGCCGACGGGCGTGAGGCAGAAAGTCTCCACGCCGTTCTGATCGCGCCTTGGGGCGGCTGAATTGAAGTGCAAACTGATGAACAGATCCGCGCGGCAGCGTTCCGCCAGTGCGACGCGGTCCGACAAGGGAACTTCGCTGTCGTTCGTCCGAGTCAAATGCACCTGCCACTGGTTCGCTTCCAACAAAGGCCGTAAGCGCAGTGCCCAATCCAGCGTAAATTCTTTCTCGTTCGCGCCGTTCAGGACGCTCTTCGTCCCGCCATTGCCGCCGCCATGTCCCGGGTCGATGACGACGACGCGCTGACCGGGCGCTGGCAACGTGGTTGGAGTGAGCAGCGGGAGGATGTTCTTTTCCAGATCGAGCGGATGGACCAGTGGAATGTCGTTCACAACCCGGCTGCCAAATCCAAGATGAACCTCGGCGCCTTCCCATTTTGCGACGCGGCTGTTGGACCGCAGTTCGAGCTGGCCGTTGCTTGTGTCGAGTTGATAAATGGAATTGGAACTCGTGCCAATGCGGGTGAGCGTCCCCAGCTGGTGTTGATCGACCCAATCTGGAAACGAAACCCAGGCAACCGGCACATTAGTTGGGGCGGTGGGCAGAATGACGCCTTGTTCTACGGGCCGAAACACGCCGGGCAGTTCCGTGACGTGTTCCTGCGTCAATGGAGGTTCGGCGTGGTCGTAATCCGCGTGCTCGGGAACAGAAGAACACCCGGCGAGAATGCCGGCACAACAGAAGGCGATACGATCCAACCTGAACACGCGTGCATTTTCAGAGATGCTTTCGCCGACTCAAGCCGTTTCATCTCAAAGCGCGAATTGTTGTCCCGGGTCGGCTGACTCACCCGGTGGCGTCACGGCCGGTCCAGTGCTTTGCCTGCGCGGTAGGACTCCAGCGCCAGTTCCAACTGGCGCGCGAGTTGTTTTTGCTGCCCGGCATTGGCGAGTGCCAGCGCCTGTTCCGCCACGCGGGCTGCATCGGAGAATCGTCCCGCCGCTGCGTAACTTGCCGCCAGCGTGTGTAGAACCGCGGGGCGATTCCATTGCGTCAGTGCGGCGGCCTTTTCGGCGAGCAGCACCGCGGTCTGGCCGTCGCGCAACTCCGGTTTTTTCGCGGTCGCCAGGCTCCAGGCGAGCGCGTTATGGGCTTCGACCGAACGAGGCTGCACATTGACGGCCTCCTTCAGATTCTGAATTGCCGTCTCTTCGTCTCCACTTTCGAACTGCGTCAGACCGAGGAACAGGCGCGCGTTCGCATGATCGGGTCTGATCCGAAGAACCTCCATCAAATGGGCGTGTGCGGACTTCAACTCGCCCTGGGTGAACAGCCGGCGGGCCAGGGTGAAACGCGCTTCCGTGTGTTTGGGATCGCTTTGGAGGGCCGCGTCCAGCCGGATCATGGCTTCCTGCGTTTTTCCGAGTTTGTCCAGCGCGGAACCGAGATTGAACAGGGTAACGGCGTTGGTGGGATTAAACTTCAGCGCGTGCCGGTATTGCTTCACCGCCTCCTCATGCTTCTGCTGTTTCGTGTAGGCGGCACCGAGATTGTTGTAGGCTTCCATGTAGCGGTGATCCAGCTTGAGCGCCTGTTGAATGTTTGTGATGGCCGCATCCACCTGGCCAAGGGAGATCAGCATGCCGCCGAGATTGCAGTAACCGGATGCTGATTTTGGATCGAGCTGAATGGCCCGGTGAAAGGCCTGGAGCGCTGCGTTTGTTTCACCGTGTTCCGCCACCGCCTGCCCGAAGCGATTCTGGATCTTCGCGTCGTTCGTGCCGAAGGCCGCCGCCTGATTCAGGAATTTCAAACCTTCTTCGCGGCGATCCATCTTCAACAACAGTTCGCCGGTGTTGGCCAGAAACAGGGGCTCGCCGGGCGCCAGCTCAACCGAAACGAGATTCAGCTTCAGCGCATCTTCGTTGCGGCCCATCTCCGTGTAGGCTGCCGCCAGCAGATTCGCCGCGACGGGATTGTTTTCCGTCACTCGCAGCGTATGGCTGAAGATCGTGGCGCTGTTTTGCCAGTGACCCAGTTGAACCGACGTCAGCCAGGCGCAGGCCAGGACGACGCTGGCGCTCACGCTGAAAACCACGGTTCCCTGCGCTTTGAAGCGGACCAGGATCTCGTGCGCCAGCCAGATTACGGCGATGAACACGCCAATGGACGGGATGTAGGTATAACGATCCGCCATCGCCTGGCCGCCGACCTGGACCAGCCCGATCACTGGAACCAGCGTGCCAAAATACCAGAACCAGCCGAGGCTGAACGACGGACGGGATTTCGCCCATCGGATCGCGAGAAACCACAACGTGAGGAACACCGCCGCCGAAATCAGCGTCACGTCAATCAGCCGAACCCGCGGCAGTGGATAATAGAGCGCGAGCTTGGTGGGCCAGAACAGTTTTCCGAGGTAAGCCGCGTACGCCGTGACGGCATTTGCGGCGCGCACAAAGATCGAAAGGGCCTCCGTCTTCATCACGGCGCCGCCTTCTTTCTGCGCGATGAAAGCGATGATGCTCATTCCAATCGTCAGCGCAAACCACGGCGCCTTTTCGACGACAAGTTTCCAGAAAGATTTCTCCAGCACCGTCCGCCAGCCGCGATTTTCCAAGCGCTGCATTGGCCAGAGGTCAATCAGCAGCAGTAGAAAAGGCATGGTCACCAGCATGGGTTTCGCCAGCAGGCTGAGCGCAAAAAGAACCAGCCCGGCCACTGGCAGGCGTGTGGTTTTCCGTTGAACCCAGTTCACGTAGGAAATCATCGATAGAATTCCGAAAAACGTGCTGAGCACGTCCTTGCGTTCGGAAATCCAGGCGACCGATTCAACATGCGCCGGATGCAAGGCAAACAAAGCCGCGACAATCAGGCTCCGCCAGGTTGCCTGCGTGAGACGCTGGAGCAGCACAAACAGCAGCGATGAGTTCAGGCAGTGGAAGAGGACGTTTACCAGGTGATGCCATCCCGGCCGCACGCCGAATAACTCACAATCGAGCATGTGCGAAAACCAGGTGAGCGGATGCCAGTTCGCCACCTGGAACTGGAGTGCCCATATGATGCCATCCCAAGTGAGGCCCTCCTGCACCAGGGAATTCGCGGAAACATACATCGGATCATCGAAGTTGATGAAGTCGAAGGTCGCCACGCGCGCATACACCGCCAATGTCAGCAGGGCGAGTCCGATGGCCAGGGCCAGGGTCTTCCGCTGTTCGTCGCTCAAATTCACGGCAGGATGCTATCCGAGTGACGGAACGCAGGCAAACGTGGCGCTCGGTGCACGCCATCCAAAGTCCGGGCGTCCGAAAGTCCGGGGGAACGCGGCCTTGATTTTCCAGGAAACAGGAGTCCGCCCTCAGTGAACAATTTTTCGAAATGAACTGTTGCGCAGTTGTTTTATTTACGCCAAAACTATAAAAATTTTTGCTCAGTTTTCTGAGCCAGAAGAATAATTCGATAATGACGATGAGCAGCAACATTGCGGGCCATAACAGCGACCAGCCGGTTCTACTCGGGCCGCCGAAAAAGCAGGGTCTTTACGATCCACAGTTCGAGCATGACGCGTGCGGCGTCGGCTTCATCGTCCACATCAAAGGCAAGAAGTCCCATCAGATCGTCACCGACGCGCTCCAGATCCTGGTGAATCTCGACCATCGCGGCGCCTGCGGCTGTGAAGTGAACACCGGCGACGGCGCGGGCATCCTGATGCAGCTGCCGCACGAGTTTCTCTCCAAGGAAACGGAAAAGCTCGGTTTCAAACTTCCGGCATTCGGCCAGTACGGGCTCGGAATGCTTTTCATGCCGAAGAACTCGGCGGAACGCGAAGCGGTGAAGGCTGAAGTCGCCAAGATCATCGGCGAAGAAAGCCAGATGCTGCTCGGCTGGCGCGACATCCCGACGGACAACTCCTCGCTCGGCAACACTGCGAAGGCCGCCGAGCCGCACATGATGCAGGTGTTCATCGGACGCAATCCGGCGTTGAAGGACAACGCTGCATTCGAGCGCAAGCTTTACGTCATCCGCAAGGTCGCCGAACAGCGCATCCGCTATGGCAACGGCGCGAAAATAGCCGGCGGAAAGTGGTTTTACGTTTCCAGCCTGTCGTCCAAGACCGCGATCTACAAAGGCATGCTGATGCCGGAGCAGGTCGGTAAATACTTCCCTGACCTGCGAAATCCGGAGATGACCACCGCGCTGGCGCTGGTTCATTCGCGCTTTTCGACGAACACTTTCCCGAGCTGGGATCGTTCGCATCCGTATCGCTACATCGCGCACAACGGCGAAATCAACACGCTCCGCGGCAACATCAACTGGATGCACGCCGCGCAGTCCAATTTCGTCTCCGAACTCTTCGGACCGGACATCAAGAAACTTCTGCCCGTCGTCAACACCGACGGCAGCGACTCTGCCATGTTCGACAATGCGGTGGAACTTCTCGTCATGGCAGGCCGCGAATTGCCGCACGCGATGATGATGATGATTCCTGAGCCGTGGGAAAACCACGAGACCATGGATCCCGCACGGCGCGCGTTCTACGAATATCATTCGTGCCTCATGGAACCGTGGGACGGACCGGCTTCGGTCGCGTTCACGGACGGTTTCCGCATCGGCGCTTGCCTTGACCGTAACGGTCTGCGTCCGTCGCGTTATTACGTCACAAAGGACGATCTTGTCATCATGGCATCGGAAGCCGGCGTGCTGCCGATCGCTCCGGAACGCGTGGCGACCAAGGGCCGCCTGCAGCCCGGCCGCATGTTCCTCGTGGACACGATCGAAGGCCGCATCGTCGCTGACGAAGAGCTGAAGAAGAAATACGCGAGCGCGCATCCTTACCAGAAGTGGCTGGATGAGCATCACGTCCTTCTCGAAAACCTGCCGGAGCCGAACATCGAGACGCAGCCGGAGCATCGCAAGATTCTCCAGCGCCAGCAGTGTTTTGGGTACACGTTCGAAGACTTGCGTTTCATTGTCGGACCGATGGCGAACGACGGCGTGCAGCCGCTTGGTTCAATGGGCACCGATACGCCGCTGGCCGTTCTCTCGAACAAGCCGCAGCTGCTCTACAACTATTTCAAACAGCTGTTCGCGCAGGTGACCAATCCGCCGATCGATCCGATCCGTGAAGAGATCATCACCTCGACCGAGACGATGGTTGGCGCGCGCGGCGGTTTGCTGAAGCCGACGCCGGAAAGCTGCGCGTTGATTAAGCTCGAACACCCGCTGCTCACGGACGAAGAGCTCGAGAAGCTGCGTCACGTGGATCGTCCCGGATTCAAAGCGGCGACGCTGCCGATCTTGTTCAATGTGGGGAGCGCACGCGTCTCGCGTGCCGTTTCCGGCGTCGCGCCGGAAACATCTTCCGCACAAAATTCCACCGAAGCTGCTCGGCGAGACGCCTCGCAGAGCACGCGAGACGCGTGCTCTCCCGCACAGAATCTCGAAGCAGCGCTGAACGCACTGTTCGAAGCCGCCGACAAAGCGATCAAAGACGGCGCGACGATTCTGATTCTTTCCGATCGCGGCATTTCGCGCGAAATGGCTCCGATCCCGGCGCTGCTCGCAGTTGCCGGCCTGCATCATCATTTGATCCGCGAAGGCACACGCTCACGCTGCGGCCTGGTTCTCGAATCGGGCGAGCCGCGCGAAGTGCATCACTTCGCATTGCTGATCGGTTACGGTGCGAGCGCGATCAATCCTTATCTCGCTTACGACACCATCGACGACCTGATCGCCGAAGGTTTGCTGGTCAACACCGACCACAAGACCGCGGTGAAAAAATACATTAAAGCCGCGATCAAAGGCGTCGTGAAGACGATGGCCAAGATGGGCATCTCCACGATTCAAAGCTATCGTGGCGCGCAGATCTTTGAAGCGGTCGGCCTGAACAGCGATGTGGTGGACAAGTATTTCACCTGGACGCCTTCGCGCATTCAGGGTGTCGGGCTCGATGTGATTGCCGAAGAGGCGATCACCCGTCATCGCCACGCGTTCCCAGACCGCGAAGTGAATGGCGAACTCGAAGCCGGCGGTCAGTACCAATGGCGCGACAACGGCGAGTATCACCTGTTCAATCCGCAGACGATTCACAAGCTGCAGATTGGCACGCGCCTCGGCAGCTACAAGATATTCAAGGAATACTCGGAGCTGGTGAACAACCAGTCCAAGAACCTTTGCACTCTGCGCGGTTTGCTCGACTTCAAGTGGGCTGAGAAGCCGCTGCCGATCGAAGAAGTCGAATCCGTCGATTCGATCGTGAAACGCTTCAAGACCGGCGCGATGAGCTATGGCTCGATCTCGAAGGAAGCGCACGAAGCTTTGGCGATTGCGATGAACCGTCTCGGCGGCAAATCGAACACCGGCGAAGGCGGCGAAGATCCGGAACGTTTCACTTGGACGAACGAGAAGGGTGATTCGAAGAACTCCGCGATCAAGCAGGTCGCATCGGGCCGCTTCGGTGTGACGAGCCATTATCTTGTCAACGCCCGCGAGCTGCAGATCAAGATGGCCCAGGGCGCGAAGCCCGGCGAAGGCGGCGAATTGCCCGGCAAGAAGGTGTTTCCGGAAATCGCGAAAACCCGCGGCACCACTGCCGGCGTCGGGCTCATTTCGCCTCCTCCGCATCACGACATTTACTCGATCGAAGAGCTGGCCGAG
>CAMLLE010000141.1 GCA_946480555.1 uncultured Verrucomicrobia subdivision 3 bacterium | reverse complement strand
CAGGGCCGCGGCACGATCACGGGCTTCACGCCGCCTTCCACGACCATCGCAAGGTGCCGCTGCAACAGTGCCGGGTTGAACGACGCGTCCAACGCCTGCACGATGAACGCGATATCGACGTTCGTGACGATCACCTGCTCCTCGGTTTCGCGGCCGGCCGCCTTGCGCGACAACTTGGTTCGGCGCGGCAGCACCTGATGAATCTGGGCCTTGTCGTCTTCGTTGGGAACTTCAGTGAACGCGACCCAATCGCCGACCTTTGGAAGCAAGGCGCGGCTGCGCGTTTCGTGAAGAAACTTGCCCGTCACCTTGCCGACAAATGTGCCCGCGTCGGCGAAAATCACGAAGTGGTGCTTGTCTTCAACAGCCACCCGGCCGGCGTGCAATCCCTTTTGAGAAAGTGCGTCAAACGCCTCCTGCAACTCGGAATTCCATCCAAGCGTTCTGATTGTCATCCGTTTCTTGGCCGCCATGAATGCGCAAACGCTAACCCGGCGCCATCTCCGCGCCAAGGGGCAATCACGCAGCACGTGGGAAGCAGCCGACGAGCCTGGACAACAGCTATAATGTTCTCTCACAACTCAGACGCGGTAGGGCGCGTCGCTCACCGCTCGCTGGCAAGAAAGCCGAACGCCAAACAGGAACTACCGCATCCCGACCGTGGTTTATGCGCTTTCAAAGATATTGGCTTGACCGTTAATCGTGTGTTCAGTAATTTCTGCGCAGACAGAAATGAAAGAACTATCACCAGTCGAACAAAAGTTCATCCTTCACTGGGGCGAGATGGGTACGCGGTGGGGGATCAATCGGACCGTGGCTCAAATCCATGCGCTTCTCTTCATTTCCCCCAAGCCGCTGAACGCGGAGGAAATCGCTTCCACGCTGAACGTCGCCCGATCGAACGTCAGCAACAGTCTCAAAGAACTTCAAGGCTGGCGCATCGTGAAACTGGTGCACGTGCTCGGCGACAAGCGGGATCATTTTGAATCGATGAAGGATCCCTGGGAGATGTTTCGCATCGTGCTGGACGAGCGGAAACGCCGCGAGATCGATCCGACTCTCGAGATGCTGCGCGAATGCATTGCCGTGGCGGAGAAGGACAAGGAGACGAGCGAATACACGGAAGAACGACTGAAGGTGTTGCGTGACTTCTTTGAAACCACCACCACGTGGTACACGCAGCTTCGCGAATGGCCGACTCACGCCGTGGTGAAGTTCGTGAAACTCGGCGACAAAGTTTCGAAGCTGCTCGGTCTCGGTTAAATTTTTTTTGGAACTGAAGTTCTGTGAATACTGAAATTGCAGACATGAGGAACGGAGACGCTTTCGCTTGGGTGTGTTACGACGCCGATTGCCCGATGTGCCGTCGCTGGGCGGGAAGGTTTCAACCGCTGCTGAAACGAAATGGTATTGAGCTGATTCCTCTGCAGACCTCGGCAGTTCGCGCCTTCTTGAAGCTTCCGGACAAGAAGCTCTTGGAGGAAATGCGTGTGATCACGCCCGATGGAGAAGTCTATGGCGGAGCGGACGCGTTTGTCTATTTGGCCAGAGTCATTCCGGGTGGACAAATTCTCGACGCAATCGCGCGCCTGCCGGGAGTTCCGCCAATCATCAGGGCGGTCTATCGCTGGATTGCTCGCAATCGCAGCTGCGATGGAGGCGCCTGCGAATTGCCGCGAAGAACTGCACGGCGGAATGCCATTTGGTTCGATGCACTGCCGCTGTGGGTGCTCACGACGGTGGCATTTGCCTTCGGTCATCGACTTCCTGCATGGGCCTGGATGTGGACGATTTGTTTCGCGCTGTTTCTAGGCTGCAAGTGCCTGGTGCTCCAAATTGCATTACGACGTGGAGAGAAACCGTGCTTCGCACGAGCGATTGGGTTTCTGTTCGGCTGGATTGGGATGAATGCGAAGGAGTTTTTCAACCACTACGCCAAACCGGCCGAGCCACGCATCAACGAATGGTTGTTTGCCGCTGGCAAAATCCTGCTTGGCGCTGCGTTGGTCTGGGGCGTGAGCCGAAAAGCTTTTGGGGTCAGTCCGCAGTTGGCGGGCTGGACCGGAATGTTCGGGCTCGTTCTGCTGCTGCACTTCGGGCTTTTCGAACTCCTGGCGCTGGGGTGGCGCAAAGCCGGTGTGGCCGTCACGCCGTTGATGCGGGCGCCGATCAAAGCTCATTCGCTCACCGAGTTTTGGGGACGACGCTGGAATACCGGCTTTCATCAACTCACGGAAGAATTCGCCTTCAATCCTGCACGCCGCGTCCTGGGACCGCGTGTTGCGCTGTTCTTTGCGTTCGTGCTCTCGGGCGTGCTGCACGATCTGGTGATTTCGATTCCCGCGCGCGGCGGCTACGGCCTGCCCACGATCTACTTCATCTTGCAAGGCGCTGGAGTTCTCTTCGAGCGCACGGTTTTCGCCCGGAGGTGGGGCGCGGGAAGCGGTTGGCGGGGCTGGCTGTTCACGATCATCGTGACCGCCGGCCCAGCCTTCTGGCTGTTCCATCCACCGTTCATCCGAACCGTGATGATTCCATTTCTGCAAACCCTGAATGCACTCTGAAAGGCTGACATGAAACTTGCCACACTTCTGCAGATCGCCGGGCTGATGCATATCGGACTGGCGTGGGCGGGCGCGACCATGCCACGCACCGTTAAACTGGCGGAACACCTGAAACCGTTGCCGCCATTCATCCGCAATCTGGTCTGGGTTTACTACACATTCATCGCGCTGATGCTGGTGAGCTTCGGCACCCTGACTTTCCTCTTCGCAAACCAAATGGCCGCCGGGGACCCGGTCGCCCGCGCGCTCTGCATCCTGATGGCTGTGTTTTGGACGATGCGGCTGATCGCGGCGGTGTTCTTCTTCGATGTTCGGCCTTACCTGACGAACTGGTTCTACAAGGTTGGTTATCAGGCCACCAACATCGTCTTCCTTTACCTGGTCGCGATCTACATCTGGGCAGCTTGGAAAGGAGGCGCGCTGTGAACTTCAGAGTTCCAGTCGTTCGCGGAACCATCGATCGCCGGATGCTGATCAACTTCCGCGTCGCACCGGAAGTCCTGCAGGGAATCTTGCCGGAGCCGTTCCGCGTGAAAACGGTCCACGGCCTGGGCATGGCTGGAATCTGTTTGATCCGGCTGAACAACATGCGCGTGAGGTTTGCGCCGGCGGCGCTTGGACTCACTTCGGAAAATGCGGCGCACCGGATTGCGGTAGAATGGGACGAGAACGGTCGTGTTCGCGAAGGCGTTTTCATCCCGCGACGCGACACGTCGTCGAGGTTCAATCAGCTGGCCGGCGGACGCCTGTTTCCCGGAATTCACAACCTGGCGAAATTCAATGTTCGCGAAACGGATACCGAGCTTTGCCTCCACATGGAAAGCGACGACGGAGTTTCGCGCGTCGTCGTAGAGGCCAGGACCGCCCAGCATCTTCCGGAAGGTTCAATATTCCATTCCGTTGCCGAAGCGTCGGAGTTCTTCGAACGCGGCGCGCTCGGATATTCGATTGCTGCGAAGCCAGGTGAATTCGATGGGCTGGAACTCAAGAGTTTCAACTGGCATGTCACGCCATTGGCGGTTCACCGCGTTGAATCAAGCTTCTTCGGGGATCGAAGCCGGTTCCCGGCCGGCAGTGTGGAATTCGACAGCGCGCTGCTGATGCGGGGCATTGAGCACGAATGGCTCGGACGGAGAACGTTCATGAGCGCAACGTTTCCTCAACTCGATGAAAGGACTCACCGGCATGAAGACTAGCGGACGCAAAATCATTCTCGCGGGCGGCAGCGGATTTCTCGGGCATACATTGGCGGGCTGGTTTGCCGCTCGCGGTTGGGACGGGGTGGTACTGACTCGCTTTCCCCGCCGGAGCGGCGGGGCGATTCGTGATGTGCTTTGGGATGGGAAGAGCGTCGGCGCTTGGGCGAGGGAACTTGCAGGCGCGTTCGCTGTGGTCAACCTGGCGGGGCGTTCGGTGAACTGCCGATACAACGCGCGGAATCGCAAAGAGATTCTCGAGTCCCGGGTTGATTCGACCCGTGTGCTGGGCGAAGCCATCCGGCAATGTCAGCAGCCGCCACGCGTATGGCTCAACTCAAGCACGGCGACGATCTACGGACACACTGTCGAAGCGCCGATGGATGAGAGCGGCGGGATTTGGGCTTCGGCGGAAGCGAAGGACGAGTTTTCGATCGAAGTGGCGAAGGCATGGGAGGCGGCTTTCGATGCAGTGGAAGTTCCCACCACGCGGAAGATCACGCTTCGAACTGCGATGGTTCTGGGCATAGGTGAAAACAGTGTTTTTCCCGTGCTCCGGCGCCTCGCGCGCTTCGGTTTGGGCGGCGCGATCGGCAATGGACGGCAGTTCGTTTCGTGGATTCATCATGAAGATTTCTGCCGTTCGATCGAATGGTTGATCGAGCGCGAAGACTTTCGAGGCGTGGTGAATCTGGCTGCACCGAATCCAGTTCCGAATCGCGAAATGATGCGGATATTCCGGCGGGTGTGCGGCACCCCGATTGGATTGCCCGCGCCGTTGTGGCTGCTGGAAATCGGGACGTTCCTGCTGCGGACGGAATCGGAGCTGGTGATCAAGAGCCGGCGTGTGATTCCAAAGAGACTCGAGGAAGCCGGCTTCAAGTTTCATTTCCGGGAAATGGAGGACGCCGTGCGAACACTTGAGCGGGAACTCAAGGGCGGATTAGCCACGAGTGGACATCCATGAATGCGAATGCGAAACAACGTCTGCTTTCCTGCGCGGCGGAACCACTTTTCTTCGCGGACTGGGATCGGGCGTTGTTTCTCCACTTCGAAGTGGATCCAGTCGCGGTGCAGCGCGAAGTGCCTTTCCCCATCGATCTGCGAGAGGGCAGGGCGTACGTCAGTTTGGTGGCGTTCACGCTGCGAGGCTTGCGATGCCGGTTTGGCTGGAAGCTGGGTGAATGGTTTTTCAAGCCGATTGCCACGCACGAATTTCTCAACGTGCGAACCTATGTGCGGCATCGCGGTGAGCCGGGCATCATCTTTCTCGCTGAATGGCTGTCGAATCCACTCAGCGTGAGACTCGGACCAAAGACTTTTGGGCTGCCCTATCGCTACGGAAGGATTCGCTACGACCACCAGCATGAGACCAGAATGCTGGGCGGCAGCGTTGTGGACGCGCACGGCGGCGGCCAGGTCAACTACCGGGCTGAGTTGCCGATGAATGGCGTCTTCGAAAACAGCCCGAAGGGTTCGCTCGACGAATTTCTCCTCGAACGTTACACGGCGTTTACAGCGCGGGGCGCCAAACGCGGTTTCTTTCGCATCTGGCACGAGCCATGGCTGCAAACGCCTGTGAACGCGGCCGTTCAGGAAAACTCCCTGCTGACCAACGCGTGGGGCTGGTTCCGTGATGCGAAGTTTACCGGCGCCAACTACTCGCCCGGCACGCCGAACGTCTGGATGGGAAGGCCGCATCGGATCAATGGGCGGAGCCGCGACCGTGTCAGATTGAATCCGTTTTTTGAAATGCCTTGAGGGTGTGAATCTCTGATTTGTCCTTTCCGAATCGCGAATTGCGCGGCTGCAGATGTTTTCCCGCTGTTCCGCTTTCGCTTTTCCCTCCCGGGTTCCTCCCCGCTTTACTTTCGCGAAGTCGTCGCGCAATTTTGGACGCGTCATGACACCGATCCGGATTCAGTCCGCCAAATACGCCTTGCTTCTGGCCGCCGCGTTGGCGATGCCAGCGACTGCTCTGGCTGAAATCCCGGAACTCGGTGAAGTGCTCGAGGTCATCCAAAGCAAGGCTGGCGGGATTTCCGAAGCGGAATTGAACCGCGCGGCTGTGTTGGGCCTTATTTCCGAACTTGGCCCCAAGGTTCAATTAATCACAAATACTGCCACCGAAAGCGCCGCTGGCCCCAGCGTCACGCGAACCGAGGTTTTCGACGGCCAGATCGCTTACATCCGCATCGCACAAGTGAACGCCGGCCTTCCCGCTGCGTTGCGGGCGGCCCATCGGGAAATGGCCGCTTCGAACAAGCTCACCGGCATTGTGCTCGATTTGCGTTATGCAAATGGCACGGATTACACCGCAGCCGTTGGCGCAGCGGACCTGTTCATCGCAAGCGAGCGTCCGCTCCTCAAATGGGAAAGCGAGATCCTGAGCACGACGAAGAAGCAGGATGCCATTCAACTGCCGCTGGCCCTTCTGGTGAACAGCGGGACTTCCGGTGCCGCGGAAGGACTGGCTGGCGCGCTGCGTTCGGCGGAATCGGGTTTGATTTTGGGCAGTCGCAGCGCCGGGCAGGCTTTTGTGGTGCGCGATTACCCGTTGAAGAACGGCGCGATCCTCCGCGTCGGCACACATCCCGTTTCACTCGCCAGCGGGACGGCTCTCTCCACAAACGGAGTCAAACCCGACATCGATGTCACCGTGAATCCGGACGATGAGCGGATTTATTACGCAGACGCTTTTTCCGTCACGCCCCGCACAAATTCGGTTTCAGCCAGCACCAATCAAGTCGCGCGGAGCACGCGGTTCGATGAGGCTGAACTTGTGCGCCAGCATCGCGCCGGGCTCCGACGCAACCGTGACGCGGAGGAGGAAGAACCTGATCGTGTGCCGGGGCTTTCCCGCAACGCCAGCAGTTCTCGGGATGGCGAGGCGGCGGTTCCATTGGTTAGCGATCCTGCCCTGGCTCGCGCGCTGGATTTGCTCAAGGGCCTTGCTGTTGTCCGCCAGTCACGGCTCTGATTTCGCCGTTGACGATTTGAGTCGCGGAACCCAATTTTTCACCCCACGAACACCTTAATGAAGACCGTTTTATTCGTTTGCACCGGAAATGTTTGCCGCAGTCCGATGGCTGAAGGCATCTTCCGCCATGCCGTCCAGGGCCGGGGCAGTTACCGCGTGGTTTCCGCGGGATTGGGTGCCATGGAAGGCCAGCCGCCGAGCGCCCATGCCATCCGCGCGGCGAAGGAATTAGGCATCGAAATTTCCAGCCAGCGCAGCCGGATGTTGACCCCGGAACTGGTTCAGCAGGCGGATTACATTTTCGGCATGACGCACAGCCACGTTGACACGGTCATGCTGCTGTATCCGCAGGCAGCGGAGAAAACGTTCCTGTTGCGAGAGTTCGATGACACGCTCGACACGTTTGAAAAGGACATCAGCGATCCCATCGGCGGTTCCTACGACGTTTACGTGAATACACGCGACCAAATTGAACAGGGCATAGCGTCGATTCTGCGTTTCATTGAGCATGGCGATGGCGGCCATGGCGCGGGCAAGACTGCCGCCGTGGCGATCGGCGCGGATCACGCGGGTTACGACTTGAAGGAAGCGGTGAAGAAGCACCTGGAGAAGCGCGGACTCA
>CAMLLE010000140.1 GCA_946480555.1 uncultured Verrucomicrobia subdivision 3 bacterium | reverse complement strand
ATGAGCAAATCCATCTTCATCACGGGCGGCACAGGTTACATGGGCAGCCGATTGATTCCCCGGCTGGCGGATTGCGGATGGATGGTGAAAGCGCTGGTGCGACCCGGCTCTGAACACCGGCTGCCGGCCCGAACGGAACGCGTTTTTGGAGACGCTTTGAAGCTGGATTCCTATACGGATCACGTGCACGGCACCGGGACGTTCGTGCATCTCATCGGCGTGGCCCATCCCGGCCCGGGCAAGGCGAGGCAGTTCCGGGAAATCGATCTGGTTTCCGTGCAAGTGGCGGTGAAGGCAGCGCGCGAAACGGGTGTGAAACACTTCGTTTATCTAAGCGTGGCGCAACCGGCGCCCGTGATGCAGGAATACATCGCGGCGCGGGCCGAAGGCGAAGCACTGATTCGCGCCAGCGGCATGGCGGCAACTTTCGTGCGACCCTGGTATGTGCTCGGTCCAGGACATCGCTGGCCGCGTCTTTTGCTTCCGCTTTATTGGGTGTGCGAGCGGCTGCCCGCGACACGCGAAAGTGCCGCGCGGCTCGGCCTGGTCACGTTGGAACAAATCCTCAAGGCGCTTGCCTGGGCCGTGGAAAATCCGCCCGGCGGCGTTCAGATCCTCGACGTTCCACGCATCCGGGAATTTAAGCCGGAACGATGGAGTTGAATAGCTGCGGAGCGGAGCTCCGCGCTGCCAAATCAAGGCAGCTGCACTGCCGCGCAGCCCCATGTTCCGCACCAAAAGGTGCGTCCCGCAAGCGTCCGAATGCCGCGATGTGCGATCTTCAAACAGGCTCCACACCGACAGTGTTGCGATTTCAACTGCATGGTCCCGCGGCATGCTTGCGAGGTTGTTCCACCCGTGCTCTATTCCGCGCATGGCAAATCCCTATCCCACGAATATTCCCGGACTGCGCAGTCCGTTCGATCAAATCAAAGGCATCGTTTATTTCGGACGGATGCTCGACAAGATGCGGCTCGCGGCAGCAGGCAAGTTGCCGGCGGAGTGGGAAGCCGCGCGCGGAACCAAACACGTGACCAGTTTCGATTCACGCTGCTGCCGTTTTCTGAAGATCGATTATGCGGCGCTTGAAGCAGAAACTTTGAAAGGCGAAAAGAGCGACGAGCAGTTGCTTGAATGGGCGTTCCAGAACGGCCACAAGCCAGGCGACGAAGAAGTTGAAATCTGGAATGCTTTCATGACCAAGCGCGGCTGGCGCGATGCGGGTACACAACGATTGAATGAACGCCTCGCAGAGATCGGGCTCCCCGCCGGAACGGTGCAAACCATGTTCGAATTCATCGATCTGGATGAAGGCCGGCTTCAACCGCCGAAGTAATGCGAATCGATCACAGCTCTGGCGAATTGCACTGCCGCAGCAAAAACCGCATTTTTCAGGCATGTCGATTCTCGGTCAACGCTGCACGCTCGCCATCGTCAGGGCCGCCAGTCCGGGTCTTTATCTGAACGGCGGTGAACTCGGCGAAATCCTTCTCCCCGGGCGCTACATTCCCGCTGACCTGAAACCCAAGGACAAGCTGGATGTATTCGTCTATCGGGATTCCGAGGATCGACTGGTCGCCACCACCGAGATTCCTTACGCGACTGTCGGAGAATTCGCGTGCTTGAAAGTCGTGAGCATCAATGATCGCGCCGGCGCGTTTCTGGACTGGGGCCTGGCGAAGGATTTATTGCTGCCGTTTCGTGAACAGGAAAGACCCGTGCGCGTCGGCCAGCGCGTGGTGGTTTATGTTTACATCGATCCGAAGTCGCAACGCATCGTGGCGAGTACGCGCTTGCATCGGCATCTCAGCCGCGAACTGCCGCACTATCGCAACAGTCAACCGGTGAATTTGCTCATCACCGGCGCGACGCAGCTGGGCTATCAGGCCATCGTCGAGAACAGCCACAGCGGCTTGCTTTATCGCGACAAAACCACGGTGCCATTGCAGATCGGCCAGCGGATCCAGGGATTTGTCCGGAACGTGCGTCCAGGCGGACAACTGGACCTCAGCCTCGACGCCTCGGGCTACAAGCGCGTGGCGCCCTTGACGGATCAAATCGTGAAGGCTCTTGAGGAAAGCGGGGGACGACTGGCTTTCGACGATGACAGTTCTCCGGAAGAAATCCGCAAGCGGTTTGGCGCGAGCAAAAAGGCCTTCAAACAAGCGTTGGGGAAACTCTACAAAGCAAGGCGCATCGAATTCAGCCATCCGGGAATTCAGCTGCTGGACAATTCTTCGTGGTCACCGGGCAATTGAGGCAGGTTCAAGCGGAACACGTTTCGAGTTCCGAGCGTCGCGTTCAAGCCTTCTTCACGAAGCACGCTTTCAGACCGACGGCGATGTTGTCCACCTTGCAGGAAATCTCGTGGTCGCCATCGACAAGCCGAATCGGTTTGGATTTGGATCCGCCCTTGAGAACTTCGGATCCACCCAGCTTCAAATCTTTGATCAGAATCACGCAATCGCCGTCAGCCAGCACATTGCCGTGGGCGTCCTTTACGACGCGCGGACCGGCTGGCGCATCTGGTTCGGCGGCGCGCTCCCATTCATGGCCGCAGGTTACGCATTCCCATTTTTCCGGAAACGCAAGCACGTCGGCCATTTCACACATTGGACAAGCTGTTTTGCTCATGAAGCCCAAAGCATACGCGAGCCAGCGCACAGCACAACGCGTTTGCTGGGCTGGCAGCGCGTGGCTTTGGCTCTCCCCTCAGAACAATTCCCGCTGAGAAGCTGCTTCAAATCGCCTTGAGACTGTCCTGCAGCTGTCGCGGGCCCCGGTTGCGAAGACCCATCGCAATTTCAGAGCAATAAATCGCAAACCTCGCGCAGCGCGATTGACCGCATCCTGTAAGGTATGGGCCAAGATATGGTCTTAACGCAGGACAAAACGCTGGCTCAATCGCAGCGGATTCAGGTCGAACGAGAGGACGCCTCAAACGTCAAGATTCGGGTCGAAAGCTACGATCCGAAACTGGGATGGTATCCCTCCGCGTCGATCAGCCTTCCGCTGCATCAGCTTGCCCTGCTGGAGCAATCGATTCAGGACATGCGCCGCGGAAACGCAGGGGCAGATTGCGAGGACAACATCATTCCGTTCCCCGGTTAACCAGTCCGTGACCTTCCCCGGCGGCCCCGCTCGCGGCTGCGAGCGGTATTTCACCGTCATCAACGATTCGCAACACGGGTCGTTCCACCAGCCTGGTTCGTGGCGAAGGCAAATTACGAGGAAGCTGCCTGGCGTTGCGCCGGCTGCGCAGATTCAGCGATGCGCACTTTTCCGAGCAGCTTCTGGAGTTCTTCCACGTCCTTGTCTTCATCGAGGATGTGATTTTCCAGCATGAACTGCGTGGGCAGATGGGTGCAGGCTTTGTGCGCGCGGGTGTAGATTTCCACGGCCTTCTTCTCCACGACCAAATCCATTTCCAGCATTTCAGCCACGTTGGTGGATTGCTGGACGGTGTTGATTTCGGCCTTCGGCACGCCGCCGAGGTAAACGATTCGTTCGCCCCACATCTTGGCGTGGTTCAAAGATTCCTTTGCGTGATGCTGGAAGATCTCTTCGAACAGAAGTTTGTCGCGGCCGGTGAGCAGCATGCTGTGCTGGTTGTATTGGATGGCCGCGGTGTACTCTAGGGCGACCGCTTCGTTCAGGATCTGAATGAGTTCGTCGTGTTGAGCCATAATATTCCTTTCGCCCGGAGAGAATTGGCGCCCGCGCAGCGTCTGTCAAAACGTAAGTCACCCCATCAAGTCATCCCATTCGAGGGTGCAGAGCTCGCGCGCTATGGCCTACGGAGTGCGCCCGCCCTCGGGCGCAGCTATGTCTCCGGTTCAAACTTGTGGGAAGATCGAGGAAACCCAATCGCCGACGCGAGTTGCCGTGGCCGGGGACAGCCACACTCCACATTTTCACAAGGCTCCAACATGCGACGAAAATCCATTTTCTCGGCAACAAAGCTCGACAGCCTGATGGTGTCCGCGCAATATCCTCGCATCCAATGTGGCCGATGACGGCTCATTGGGAATAGGAGCGAACCAAACACCACGGAACCATGCTGCCGAGCCAATCGCGTCGGAAGAATTGCGCCCGCAGGTGCCTGATCACAGTTTTATGAAGCGTCACATTCTCATCGTCCTCGCCTGCGCGGCTTTGCTGCTCGCCTTTTCCTGGCTGCTCCGGGTGGAGAAGCCACGGCCACAATTCGTCGCTCCGGAAACGCCCGCCATCGAATCCATCGATCCATCCCCGGAAATGGCAAACACGCCACCGCCGGAACCGGCCAAACCTGCCACCAACACGCCGCCAAAGGTGGTTGCCCCCAAAACGGAGGCAGCCGCCCCGGCAGCCATCGCCAGCTTCGCGCAATGGACGCAGATGCTCGTCACAAATGCAGCGAACGTTTCCCTGGCTAAAGGTGAATCGTTTGCCTGGAAACGCCGCGAAGCCATGCTGGAGTTGATCGAATCCGATCCCGAACGCGCTCTCGCGCTTGCGCTGCCAGCTGCCATCCGCGCGCAACTCCCCGCCAGCATCGCCCGGCATGTCGAAACCTGGATTGATTCCCGCGGCTCGCTGCTGGTCGCGATGTCACAAGGTCCGGATGGCCATAAGACCCGCCGCTGGGCCGTCTTTGGCGATCAGCATTTTGACGCGTTTGTTTATGGCTCGCGCCGCGACGATCCAAGCCGCGAGAACATTCCGCTGCACGGTATCATTCTGGGAAACAAAATGGCTGTCTCAGCCGAGCCGTTGCGAAAAGTGGAATCCGCTGAAGCGACCACGCGCGAAGCAGCCGGGCGAAAAGCCTGCCGGGTGTGCAGCCGGGGATTCCAGTTCCCGGCCGTGGGAATCGCAGCGGACATTGGCGGCGAACTCGCATGGTTCTGCAGGGAGGAACATTTCAATATCGCGAACTCCGAACTGAAAACAGCGTCTTTCGGCCCCAGCCGAAGCGGCCCGGCCGAAATTGCCGCGGGTGGCGGCAGCACCTGGACCCTCGGCCGTAAATCGCTTCTCTACATTCGGGTGAACTTCCCGGATGACCTGACCGAGCCCAACTCTGAAGCGGAAGCAAATGAAGCGATGAAGGAGGTGAACCGTTTCTTCACCGCAAACTCGTACAATCAAACCTGGATCACCACCACCGTGACGCCGTTGCTGACGCTGCCCCAGGCGAAAAGCTGGTACACGACCGCAGGCGAGTTTGCACTGCTGCTGGACGCGCGGGAGACTGCCCGCAAAGCGGGATTCGACACCTCGAACTTCGACCTCGACATCGTCAGTCATACGGACGTTCCCGGATTTGACTGGGGCGGCCTGGGATTTGTTGGCGGCAAGGGCACATGGCTGCAAAGCACGAGCGCGGGCGTCACGGCCCACGAACTGGGTCACAACTATGGTTTGCCGCACGCGAACTTTTGGGAAACCGGCACCAATTTCAGCGTCATCGCCCGCGGCATCAATGACGAGTACGGGAACATTTTCGATACCATGGGCAATGCCACGGCGGGCAACAACCACTTCAACGCGCTGTTCAAGCACAGCCTGGACTGGCTGCCCGCTGCAGGGATTCACGATATCGTTTCCAACGGAGTCTATCGCATCCATCCCTTCGACGTACCGCAACGCCAGAACGGCAAGGTGTACGCCGCGAGGATCCGCAAGGATTTTGAGCGCTATTACTGGCTGGAGTTCCGGCAATTGTTCGCGAACAACATCTCGCTTCAGAATGGAGTGCTGCTGAATTGGTCGCCCTGGAGCCAGAGTGACGGCGGCACGGACCTTCTCGACACGACGTCGGAAACTTGGGAACTCGCCGACGCCGGGGTCGTGGTCGGCCGCACGTTCAGCGATTTCGTTTCGGAAGTTCACATCACGCCCGTGCGCCGCAGTCCGGTGAAGACCGATCCGTGGATCGACGTGCAGGTGAATTCCGGCCCATTCGCCGGGAACCTCCCGCCAATGATGAAAATTGAAATCGATCCGACTAACGCTGCACCGGGCCAGCTTGTTCATTTCCACGCCACGGCGACCGATGCGAACAACGACAGCCTGGCTTATTTGTGGAGTTTCGATGACGGAACCTTCTCCACGAACAACGAAGCGTGGATTGCCCGCAGCTGGAACGAACCCGGTGAGCACGTCGTGCGTTGTGTCGTCAGCGACATGAAAGGCGGAAGCGCGAGCGCCAACGCCATTGTGACCATCGGCCAGCCAACCGGGTTTCGCATCAGCGGCTGGGTGATCAATGGCAATGACGATCCGGTGGAGGGAGTGCGCGTGGACAACGGGATTCTGACCGCGGAGGAATACGTATTTTCCTACACAGACAGTGACGGCTACTTCGTCCTGACGGGCCTGAACGGCGACGTGAACGTCGAAGCAACGAAGTATGGGCACACATTCACCAACCTTAACTGGCAAAGCCCCATCAGCCTCAGTTCAAACATCCAGGTGAGCTTTTTCGCCATTGCCGAACCGGCGGTCTTCCTGAGCCTTTCCACCAACACCGTTCGCGAAAGCACCGGCCCGGCCGGACAGATCACGATCACCCGCACGGGCAGCACGAATGAAGATCTGGAGCTGACGTTGTTCGTGGATGGAGAGGCAAAAGTGCCCGGCGATCTCTCCTTCACTCCGTCGCTCGGCACTGGCAGCAACCCGGTCGTGATTCCAGCGGGCACAAACCAGGTTGTCTTCAACTTCTCCCCGGTGAACGATAACAATGTGGAATGGACGGAAACCACGTTTGTGACCCTTGCCGAAGACCTTTCCGAGAATCCGGCTTACGTGATCGCGCCGCTGGCTGAAGCTCGGATTTCCATTCTCGACGACGATTCCGCCGCGCAACCCACAGTTTCCATTGCCGCCACTCACGGCCATGTCGCCGAATCCGGCATGGACAGCGTCTCCTTTCTCGTCACGCGAACGGGACCGCCCACGGGGAATCTCACGGTTCTTTATTCAGCCACAGGAACAGCGACGGCGGGAACGGATTATCCGACGCCAGTAAACGTCGTTGTCATTCCCGCCGGAGCCAGCAGCGCACGCATCGACTTGAAGCCAAACGACGACAAGGATGTTGAGGAGGATGAAACCGTGGTGCTCACCATCACACCGAACGCAGCATACCAAATGGGAAATAACACCGACTCCACAACGATCGTTGATGACGACTTGCTCGTTGTTTCGGTTTCGACCACCAGTGACAGCGCGGCCGAGTCCGGCCAGAGCGGCAGGTTCACGATCAAACGTGATGGCGATCTTTCGGCCAACCTTGTGGTCTATTATGGCTTGAGCGGCGATGCGACTGGAGGCATCGACTACATCGCGCCGGCCGGTGCGCTCACAATCCCCGCCGGGGCCGCA
>CAMLLE010000139.1 GCA_946480555.1 uncultured Verrucomicrobia subdivision 3 bacterium | reverse complement strand
TCTATGAAATCGCGGCGCTCCAGCCCGACATGATTCTTTCCTATCACGGCTACAATGGATTCCGGTATGTCTATGATGGCATGCCGCCCATCCGCGGCCGGTTTGCTCCGCCCTATCGGCCGCGACCTGTGAAGATTCTGGCAGACGTTGAGCACGCCTGGAAGATGCGTCGTCACCGGAAGGAATATCAGCTCAAACTGGATCCACGGCGCGCTTATGTGAACAGCCCGCTGGAAACGCGCTACGCCGCCCTGTATCGGGAATTGATTCACTTCGCGCATACGAATCAGATTCGACTCGCCCTCGCGACGTATTCAATGGCGGTGAACGAGAAGAGCTCCGACGACGCGAAGGAGTTTTATCGCCTCACCTACCAGGGTGTGGAATGGCAGATCAAGGCGAACGCAGCGCACGCAGTCATCGTGGAGGAACTGGCGCGGCACCATCCGGATATTTGCTTCATCGAAACCCGACCGGCTCTCGATGGGAGGCACGAAATGTTCACCGATCTGGTGCACTTCGCGCCGGAGGGCAAACAGCAGATGGCTGAGCTATTCTTCGATGGAATACGCGAGATGCTTGAACGAGACCTAAGTCGGAATGCTTCCGTTGAATATGAGTCGGAGCGGCAGCTCCAGCTGCGGCGCAGGTCAGAATCGGAGAAGCGATTCAAATCGGCCGGTGGTTCTCAACGGGCTGACCACGGCTAGGTTCACGCGGTCGTTTCGGAAGAAATCGCGCGCGGCAGCTCGCACTTCGGCCGCGGTGACCTTGCGCAGGGCGTTCCGGACTTCCTCCGGACGAATCACACGTCCGTAGCACAACCACTGTTCGCCCAGCCAGTTCATCTGGTTGTCAGTGCTCTCCAGGCTGAGATCGTTCTGCCCGATCACATAATCGCGAGCGCGCTGTAGTTCAGCCTTGCCGGGCGGGGCTTCGCGCAGGCGCTCCAGTTCGCGACGGATCAACCGCAACGTTTTGCCGACGTTGCTGGCATCGAGGCCGGCCGAGATCACGATATCGCCGGTGTCATGAAAAGCACTCGGCGTGCTGTAGATCGAATAAGCCAGCCCGCGATCTTCGCGCACGATCTGGAACAGCCGGGAACTCATGTTCTCTCCCAGGATGGCGTTCAACAGTCGCAACGCGTGACGCCGCCGATCGTGCCGCGAGCAGGTGCGGATGCCGAGTGCGATCTGTGTCTGTTCGGTTTTTCGGCTGTGAAGTTTTACTCGCGGCGCAGTCTGATCCACCTTTACCGGCGCAAAGGCTGGCCGGGCGGCTGACCGGAAATGTTTTGCCACGCGTTGCACCTTCTTCAGGACCTGGCGATGCGAAATTTTTCCCGCGACCGCAATCACGGTGCTGCCCGTGGTGTAATTGGCTTTCAAAAAACTGAGCAACTGTTCGCGCTGCAATCGGTCGAGCGAACGGTTGGTGCCGGTGATCGGGCGCCCGAGCGGCTGGTCCGCCCACAGCGTCGCATTGAGCAGTTCCTGGACGTGATGCTGCGGCTGGTCAAGATACATGGCGACCTCCTCCTTGATGACGTCACGCTCCTTCCGAATGTCATCGGCAGCAAAGCGTGAATTCAGGAACATGTCGCTGATCACATCGAGCAAATCGTCGAAACGATCCGCACAAGCGCGCGCATGGAAGCAGGTGAATTCCTCGCTCGTGAACGCGTTCAGGTAACCGCCGATGCCTTCGACGGATTCGGAAATTTCCTTGGGCGACCGGCGTTTCGTCCCCTTGAACAGCATGTGTTCTATGAAATGGCAGGCGCCGTTCAGCTCTGCGGCTTCATATCGCGAGCCGACGCCCACCCAGAATCCCAGGCTGACGCTGGCCATGTGCGGCATTTCGGCTGTGGCCACGGTGAGTCCGTTCGGCAATTGAGTGACGTGATACATCGCGCGTTTAGTTACCCGGTAACCTGCCGCGGTTCGATTCAAAATTCATGCTGGGAAAAGCGGTAAAATATCGCGGCGGAAGACATGAGGGTTCCACAGAAGGGAACGAAGAGAACAAAGAGTTGAGCGACGATGCGGTCCAACATCCAACATCCGACTTCGCACTTCCAACCCCCGACTAGGCGTTCCCTTGGGATTCGATCCAACGAACTGCGAAGCGCACCAAATCCGTCGCGGTCTTGAGCTGAAGCTTCTCCTTGATGTTCGCGCGATGCACTTCAACCGTCTTCACGCTGAGGTGCAGATGTTCCGCAATCTGGCGCGTCCCCTTCCCTTCGCCGATCATCTGAAACACTTCGAACTCACGGTCCGAAAGGCGTTCCACGGGTGAGCCGCCGGATTCATTACGACGGCCCGAAAAGATTTCCAGGATTTTCGCCGACATTTTTTCGCTGACGTAGATCTTGCCCATCAGCACCTGCCGGATTGCGTCCATCAGTTTCCTGCCGCCTTCCTGTTTCATCAGGTAGCCTCGGCCGCCGGCGCGCAGGACGCGTTCGGCATAGAGCGCTTCGTCGTGCATGGAAACAACCAGAATCAACGGATCGGCGACCTGGGCACGAATGTCCTTGATGAGTTCCAGCCCGTTTTTGTCCGGCAACGAAATATCGGCAATGATCATGTCCGGCTTGCAGGCATTGATCTGCTGCAATGCCTGGGCCGCGGTGTCAGCTTCGGCGCAGACGGTGAGGTCCGGCTCGTTGTTGATCAGCTGCGCCAGACCCTGCCGCATCATCGGATGATCATCGACGATGAGAATTCGCTTCCGGCTTTTTG
Organism: uncultured Verrucomicrobia subdivision 3 bacterium; assembly: GCA_946480555.1. Next base: position 4,705 of record CAMLLE010000139.1, on the reverse strand, counting down.
GGAGTTTAGTTTTTGCCGCCGCTTTCGGAGCCATGATTTGTGGGCGCACCCGAGCGAGCGACCGTGCAGATCACGCGCACGCCACCGCCAGTGCTGTTTTCAATGGTCAATTTGCCGCCAATGGTGCTGGCGCGGGATTGCATGATGCGCAAACCCATGCCGCCGGATTGGGCCTTCTTCGAATCAAATCCGCCGCCGTTGTCCGTCACTACCAACACGAGCCGCTCCTTCTCGCAGGATAGGCGCAGTTCCAGCTGGCTCGCCCGCCCGTGGCGGATGGCATTGGAAACAGCCTCCTGCGCGATTCGAAAAAGGTGCGTCGCCGCCGCGTGATCGTTCACCAGCACTTCGTCGGTGCAATCGAACTGGCACGTGACGCCGTAAATTCTTTCCACGTTCGAGGCCAGTTCCTCCAAGCCGGACATCAACCCTTCCGCTTCAAGCATGATGGGTGAAAGCCCGCGCGCCATGAGCCTGGCCTGACGGATGGCGTCGCGCACGTGAGCCCCGATTTCACCCAGCCGCACAGAATCGGCCTTGGATTTTGCCTTCAGCTTTTGCTCCAGGACCTGGCACATCAATTCAACGCCGGCGAGTTGCTGGCAGAGGCCGTCGTGGAGGTCCTGCCCGATCCGCCGCTGAACGCGGTCGTTGATCTCCAGAATTTCCTTTTCCAACCGCCGACGTTCGGTGATGTCGCGCATGATCACCAGCCAGTGAGTGGTTTTTCCAGTGCGGTCGGCCACCGGACCGGTGCGCCATTCCACCCAGCGTTCCACGCCGCCGCTCAGATAGGACGAGACGTCTTCGAAGAAACGCTGGCCCGGCGGCACTCCGGCGCGCAGCCGTTCGATTACCGTGGACATTCCTTCCAGCGCGCTGAGGGGTCTGCCCACGACCTGCTCGGGCGTGCAGCCGGTCAAACTGGCAAAGGATGGATTGATGTAGAGCACCTGCGGGTCGGGCAGGTCGGCGCTGGCGATGAGCACGGCGCTGAACCCCTGCTCCACGACGCTTTGGACAAGATTGACGCGCTCTTCAGCCGCGGCCAGGCGTTGTTCCGTTTCGAGTTGTTCCAGAACGTTGCGCACGACCTCGGGCACGAACTCAAGAAAACGCACGTCCTTGACGAGATAATCCCGGGCGCCGCGTTTCATCATTTCCACCGCGACACGTTCATCGCCCTGGCCGGTGATAATGATGAACGGGATGGAAATCTGAAGTTGCTCCAGTTGCTGGATGAGCTCCTTGCCGTTCACGTCCTGCAACTTCAAATCCAACAGGAGAAGATCGGCGCGATTCGATTGCAGCCAGTTCACCGCATCCGCACCGGAACCGGCTGTCGCCGCCTGAAAACCTTCCCGTTGAAGCGCTTTTTGAATCAGGCGCACCAGACCGCGATCGTCATCGACAATCAGGATTGTGCGATCGCGGCTTTGAAGTTCCATACTGGCGGCTACTTGGCTTCCGTCACTTCGGGCACTTGCACGAGCGAGATGTAAAGGCCCAGGCTTTTGATCGCTTCCGCGAACTTGTCGTAATCGACCGGCTTCACGATGTAGCTGCTGCAACCGATGTCATGGCAACGCTCCACTTCGCGCGGGTCGTCGGTGGTCGTCAGCATGATCACTGGAATGCGCCGCAGGCCAGGATCGGCCTTTACCTGGCGCAACACTTCCACGCCATCCACCTTCGGCATGCGGATGTCGAGCAGGATGAGGTAAGGCACTTCCGGTGAAAGGTGTGGGCCCGAGCCGCGGTGGAACAGGAAGTCGAGAATCGCCTGGCCGTTTTCGAACCGGTGAATCTCATTGTTCAATCCCGCGCGGCCAAGGTTCTTCTCAATAAGCCGGGCGTGACCAGCATCGTCCTCGGCAATCAGAATAATCATTTCCCGTCCAGCAGTCATAAGAGGAATCCGGTTCAGTCTGCCTGTGGAGCGAGAGGCAGGGAAACAAAAAATGTGGAACCATGGTCAGGTGCGGATTCAACCCAGATGCGGCCGCCGTGGCGTTCGAGAATTCTCTGGGTGATCGTCAGACCAAGTCCCTCGCCTTCGCTGTGTCCGGGATTCAACCGGTGAAAAATCTCGAACACCTTCGCCTGATGCTCCGGCGCGATGCCAATGCCGTTGTCGCGAACGCTGTAAACCACGTTCGCGCCAGTCGCGCGACCGGAAATGGAGATTTCGCACGGGCGATCGGGATGCCGGTACTTGATCGCGTTCTCGATCAGATTTGAAAAAACCTGGCTGATCAAGGTGGCGTCGCCCGTGCAGGATGGCAGTTTCTCCACCTTCAGCTGAACGCCGTCGCGCTTGATCTGAAATTCCATCGCGCTGGTGATCGCACCCAGCAACGCATTTGCATCGAGCGACTCGAGCTTCAGCGAAACGCGGCCCAACCGGGAGTACCGCAGGAAACCCGCGAGCAGGCTGTCGATCTTCGTCACACCGGCCTGGATGTATTCCAATGCTTCGGGGATGTCTTCGTCGAGCAACCGGCGGATCTCCGCGCCGGCAGCGGGATTTGCGGCACCATTGGACAGGCGCGTCCGCAACGTGTCGCACGCGTGCGCCAGTTCACGGCTGAAGCCCTGGATGTTCACCAGCGGCGAACGCAAGTCATGCGAAGCAATGTAAACGATCGTCTCCAGCTCCTTGTTCTTCTCGGCGAGCGTGTGCGCCAACGAAGCGAGCTTTGCTTCAGCGCGCTTCCGGTCGGTAATGTCTCGCGCAATCTTCGATGCGCCGATGATTCTTCCGTCTGGTGCCCGAATGGGTGAAATCGTGACCGCGACATCGATTGAAGAACCGCTCTTATGCCGGCGAATTGTTTCGAAACGGCCGATGGGCAGTCCCTGGCTGACGGTTCGCAAGATAGCCTCCTCTTCGCCCAAGCGATCCGGAGGAATGATGATCGTGATCGATTTGCCGACAACCTCTTCGCGCGAATAGCCGAAAAGCGCCTCCGCACCGCGATTCCAGCTCGTGATCTTCCCGGTCAAATCCTTGGCGACAATCGCATCCTCGGTCGATTCTACAATCGCGGCATAATATGAAAGCCGCTTCTCCGCCTCCTTGCGCTCCGTGATGTCGCGCACGAACCCGGTGAACAGCCGCCGGTCCGCCAAACGGACTTCGCTGACCGAAAGGTCCATGGGAAACACGCTGCCATCCCGTCGCTGGCCAATCACTTCACGACCGATGCCGATGATGCGTGCCTGGCCAGTCTCCATATAGCGGCGCAAATATCCGTCATGCGCTTCACGGTATGGAGACGGCATCAAGCCGCTGACGTTACGGCCCTTCATTTCTTCCGCCGAATAGCCAAACAGTTTTTCCGCCGCGCGGTTCATCGATTCGATCAAGCCCCGTTCATCGATCGTGATGATGCCTTCCACGGCCGTGTCGAGAATGGCGCGCAGCCGTTCCTCGCTGTCGAACAACGCGGTGTTGGCGATCTCGCGGCGGGTTGGCGAAAGGGAATCCGGAAGCGAGGGGTTGCGGGATTCGAGCACTTGCAAGCGCGCGATCAATTCCGTCCGGGAAAGCTGTGAATAATCCGTGTGTTCGGGATCCGTCATAGGAGCAGAGAGACGATACGAAAACGGGCGGAAAAAGAAAGAGCTGTGAATGCTTCCATTCACAGCTCTGGGGGTATTGGGGAGATCGGGCCTCCGGAGACGCCCAAATTCCATGCTGCTTCAGCGGCCCAACAGCTGAGCGCGATATTCGGTCGGCGACTGGCCAAGGATCTTTTTGAACACGCGATTGAAATGCGTGAGCGACTGGAAGCCGACTTCGAACGCGATTTCACTGACGCGGAGATTGGGATTGAGCAGGAGGTTCTTCGCCTTCTCGATGCGCACGCGCGAGAGGTAATCCGTGAAATTGATGCCCGTCACCTTCTTGAACATCTTGCAGAAGTAAAACGTGCTCGTATTGACCGCTTTCGCGACCTGTCCCAGCGAGAGTTCCTCGGTTTGATGTTCGTGGATGTATTCTTTCGCGCGAGTGATCACCGGCGGTTCGGCGTTCTCATGTTGAACAACGACCTGGTTGCTCAACATCGAAAGGTGCTGCGCAAAAATGGCGAGCAGTTTGACGACCGCTTCATGCTGGCGGTTGCCGACCACCTTGGTGTCGAAGAACGCAGTGCGAAGCGTTTCGCGATCGGCTTCCACACCCCACTCGCCCACCAGGCGTGCGACGCGTTCGAACTGTGCTTCGGTCGGCTTCTTGCGGAACAACTGCCCGGTCTGCAGAAATCCAATTACCTTGTCGCCCAGCTTCACCGGCACCGCCGTGTCGCACATGCCGATCTGACAGGCAATCGTCTGGGGTTCCTGGGTGGACCGTTCAGAAAGCGATTCCTGAACCTGCAAACAAGCGCCGCACGCGCGGCTTTTTTGGGCCAGCAGCTGGCAAAAAGGGTTCTCATTGCGTTTGCCGTGGTGCGGAAGCTGCCAGGATTCCACCGGGCGCAACGCCACCGGCAAACCGGTCGCTTCGCTGAACGCCCGCTCGTATTCCTGGTAAATCTTGGAGTTCGCAAGTGCCTCCACCAACGCGCGATTCGCGTTGCCGTTGCCGCTTCCCGGAGGGGCGAAGGGACTGCGCGCGCGCAATGTCGTCTCGCGGCGAACGCTCGTTTCGAGCGGCTTCACTTCGGGGCGAAAGACCGCCACCGGTTCTTTTCGAACT
>CAMLLE010000138.1 GCA_946480555.1 uncultured Verrucomicrobia subdivision 3 bacterium | reverse complement strand
TCGCCCCGCTGGGGCTTAACGCAACTCGGCAATCTTTCCCATGGCTCACGCCATGGGCTATTTTCAGCCGCCGCTCTGCGGCTTCAGTTATCGCAGTGCCTTCATCCGGGCTTTTCGTGTTCATTCGTGTCCATTCGTGGTTCCAATTTATGAAAGTCGCCATCGTCGGCTGCGGCCTCATCGGCCAGAAACGGCTCAACAATCTGCCGATTGGCAGCGTTGCCGTCGCCTGCGACTTGAACCTGGAACGCGCCCAGAAACTCGCCGCCCAAAGCCCCGGCTGCATCGCTACAAATTCGGTCGAGCAGGCGGTCACCAATCCCAATGTCGATGTCGTTATGATTGCGACATTGAACTCATCGCTCGCACCCGTCGCCTGCGAAGCCGCAGCCGCCGGAAAGCATGTCTTGGTGGAAAAACCGGGCGCGATCAACTTGAGCGAATTGGATCGGCTGGCTGAGATTGCGGCTGAAAAATCCGTTCAGGTGCGCGTCGGCTACAATCATCGTTACCATCCCGCGTGTCTGAAGGCGCTGGAGTTGTTTCGCTCCGGTGCGCTTGGCGAAATGATGTTTGTGCGCGGCCGATACGGCCACGGCGGACGCATCGGTTACGACAAGGAGTGGCGCGCGGATCCAAAGGTCTCCGGCGGCGGCGAATTGATTGACCAGGGAGTTCACCTGATCGATCTGGCGGGAATTTTTCTCGGCGAGTTCACGAACGTTGAAGGTCACGCCGCGACGTATTTTTGGAACATGCCGGTCGATGACAACGCGTTTCTCAGTCTGCGCAACGCGGCTGGAAACACAGCGTGGCTTCACGTCAGCTGCAGCGAATGGAAGAATCTTTTCAGCCTCGAAATTTACGGGCGCAACGCGAAGCTGCATTGGGAAGGGCTTGGCGGCAGCTACGGTGTGGAGCGGCTCACCTACTACAAGATGCTGCCGCAGATGGGCCCGCCGGAGACGACGATCTGGGAATTCCCGCGCGGCGATGAATCCTGGAAAATCGAAATGCAGGAGTTCTTCGAAGACATCCGGCTGGCGCGAACGCCAGTCCCAGGATTGAAAGAAGCCAAAGCGGCGTTGAAAGTCGTTGAACAAATCTATGCCAAAGGCGGCAGCTGATTCGGAAAGCCACAGATGGACTCAGATGTGCACAGATGCAAAGCGGCTGCCGAGCAGTTCACCTGGCGAGGTTCTTTGACAGACTCGCCGCCGAGTTTCTCATCTGTGTTCAATCTGTGTTCATCTGTGGCTGAAAACGGCTTTTCCCTATGATCATCGCACGTTCCCCACTTCGCATCAGTCTCGGCGGCGGCGGCACGGACCTGCCGTCGTATTACGAGCAACACACCGGCTTCCTGATCGCCGCGGCGATCGACAAATACGTTTACATCACGCTGCACGACACGTTCGTTCCGGAGTTGATTGTGAAATATTCCAAGCTGGAACGCGTCGCGAACGCGAAGCAGCTGGAGCATCCGATCATCCGCGAAGCGTTCGATCTCGTGGGATTGACCGGCGAATCGCTCGAGCTGACTTCGATGGCGGACATCCCGGCGGGCACCGGCCTCGGTTCCTCCGGCAGCTTCACCACCGCGCTGCTTCGGGCATTGCATGCGCATCGCAAGAACTTGATTCATCCGGCGGAACTGGCCGAACAGGCGTGTGACATCGAGTTGAACCGCTTGAAGGAACCGATCGGGAAACAGGATCAATACATCGCTGCGTTTGGCGGGATCACGTGTTTCAAGTTCCTGCCCGGCGGCAAAGTGGAAGCCTGGCCGCTGAAGATTTCCGAGGAGACACGCTACAACCTCGAAGACAATTTGCTGATGTTCTTCACCGGCTATTCGCGTTCGGCGTCGGCTATTCTCAAGGAGCAGGATTCCAAAAGCAAAGCGGCGGACGCGTCGATGATCGAGAATCTGCATTTCGTGAAGGACCTCGGGTTCCAAAGCCAGCGCGCGCTCGAAGCGGGTGACCTGCACGAGTTCGCGCGGTTGATGGACGTGCATTGGCAGCGCAAGAAGCAACGCTCCGGCGGCATGAGCAATCCCAAGATCAACGAATGGTACGATCTCGCGATGGCGAACGGCGCGGGCGGCGGCAAACTGATCGGCGCGGGCGGCGGCGGTTTCCTGATGTTCTACGCGGATGACAAGACGCGGCTGCGCCACGCTATGCGCGGGGCCGGGCTGAAGGAAGTCCGGTTCCGGTTCGACTTCGAAGGCACGAAGCTGATGAGCTCATGAGCGCGCCGCTGGAAATTCCTGTCGCCATTCTCGCTGGTGGCCTCGCGACGCGACTGCGGCCAATCACAGAGAAGATTCCCAAATCGCTCGTGCCGGTCGCGGGTCGTCCTTTCCTGGCGCATCAACTGGAACTGCTTCACGCGCGCGGTATTCGGCGAGCTGTGCTTTGTGTCGGGCACTTGGGCGAAATGATCGAGAAGGATTTCGGTGACGGTTCCGCGTACGGCGTGGCGCTCGAGTATTCCTTCGATTCACCGCGCCAAAGTGAAGCGGCGGCGGGGGGACCGAAGCTTCTTGGGACTGGCGGTGCGCTGCGTCAGGCGCTGCAAAAACTTGGTCCCGAGTTCTTCGTTCTCTACGGGGATTCCTATTTGCCGATTGATTACCGCGCCGTTTGGGAGTTTTGGAAACGCAGCGGCAAGCGCGGCTGCATGACGGTCTATCGCAACGAAGGCAAATACGACACGAGCAACGTGGTGTTCTGCGACGGTGAAATCGCCGTTTACGACAAGAAGGTGAAGCTGCCCGAGATGCGGCATATCGATTACGGACTCAGCCTGTTCAAGGCCGACGTCCTTGCGCAGCGCCCTGCGGACCAGCCGTTCGATCTCGCCGAGGTGATGATGCAACTCGTGGCGGAGAAGCAACTGGCGGGCTTTGAAGTTCGCGAACGGTTCTACGAGATTGGTTCGCCCGCTGGCCTGAACGAACTGGACGCCTTGCTCGCCGCCAAACCGTAACGATCCAGGCGAATGAAGGGCGTATCGGCAGCTCCGCCCTGCCAGATCAAGGTTAGGGCTGCGCTGCGGCGCAACTCCATATTTCACACTGAAGTATGCGCTCGCGAGCGTCCGAACGTCGCAGGCAGGGGACCTGCAAGAAGGTCTGCACAGACATCACCCTTAGAGCGGTTACCAGAAGAAATTTCCGACAACCGCGGAGACGCGGAGAAGCGGAGCAATCTAAATTGGGCTTCCTCCGCGCCTCTGCGCCTCCGCGGTGAGATGATCCGGAAATGAATTTGGAGAAACGCTATAGCTTCTCCCATTCGATGCGCGCGGTGGTTGATGGCCGGTGAGGTTTCGTCTTCCGCTGCTCGGAAAAGATTTTAAGAACCACGTCGGTTTTCTCGAACCTTCAATCGCCGGTGCCATTCGAACGGGCGCGGCGATTTCTTCTCCTTCGCCCGGCGCTCCGCTTCCTCGAGAACTCCTCCCAAGTTCCTCGTGCTGACCCTATTTTGTCCTTCGCGTAGTAAAATCCCTTAAACCCATCGCTCATGCTTCCGATAAGGCAAGTGCAACATCTCCACCGAAGCCCGGTGATTACGCAAATACTATGACGACGAGCCGAAGTGCGGTTTGGATTGGAATCGCAGTCTGCGGATGGTTCTGCCTGCAGCCAGTTTTCAGCACGGAGAAGCCCAAGCCGGCTTACGACCGGGACGCGGCGAAGTCCAAATTCCGCCGGCCGGAGAACGTTCCGCATCCAGCGAACAACCGGCCGACCTCCGAACGTATCGAACTCGGCAAAGCCCTTTTCTTCGACCCACGGCTCTCCCGCGCAAACACGATGTCATGCGCATCGTGCCATAATCCTTCCTTCGCGTGGGGCGACGGCCTGCCGCGTGGCGTCGGCCATGGCCACAAGGAACTGGGCCGCCGCACGCCGACGATCCTCAATTGCGGATACAGTGAAGTTCTTTTCTGGGACGGCCGCGCATCGTCGCTCGAGGAGCAGGCTCTGGGGCCGATTGAATCCGAGGGTGAAATGAATCTGCCGCTCGATGAAATGATTGCAAAGCTTCGCAACATCGCCGGCTACGCGCCCCTGTTTGAGAAAGCTTATCCCGGGGAAGGCATCACCAAGGAAACCGTCGCCAAGGCGATCGCCTCGTTCGAACGCACGGTTGTTTCAGAGCCCGCACCGTTCGATCGCTGGATTCAAGGTGAGGAGAATGCCATTTCTGAAACTGCCAAGCGCGGATTTGATCACTTCAACACCAAGGCGAATTGCGTGAAATGTCATTCCGGCTGGAACTTCACCGACGACAGCTTCCATGACATCGGAGTTCCAGGCGACGATATTGGCCGTGGCAAACTGCTGCCGCATTTGCCGGTGATGCAACATGCGTTCAAGACGCCCACTTTGCGCAACGTCGATGAGCGGCGTCCGTTCTTGCATGACGGCTCCGAGCAGACGCTGGAGGACGTGGTCCGCTTTTACAACACGGGCGGCAAGGCGCAGCGCCCGAGCCTCTCCGCAGAGATCAAACCGCTGAACCTGACCCAGCAGGAAATGGATGAACTCTGCGCGTTCATGCGCACGCTCAGCAGCGCCGACAGGCCGGTCATCGTTCCCATTCTACCTCGCTAATCACTATGAAACTCCGCATCCCCCTCATCGCATCCATCGCCGCTCTGACGCTGGCGGCGGGCGAATCCGAACACGTCATCACGCAACAGGACAAGGCCTTCTCGACAACCGAGATCACCATCAAGCCCGGCGACAAGCTGGTTTTCAAGAACTCGGACGAAGTCGTTCACAACGTCTTCTCCGTGTCGAAGGACAATCCCTTCACGATCAAAGTGCAGCAACCCGGCGAAAGCACGCCCGTGTGGTTCACCAATGCCGGAGTGACCGAAGTGCGCTGCTCGATCCATCCGAAGATGAAGCTCCTGGTGACGGTGAAATAATCCGCCACGTATGAACCAGACCCACGATTCCTCCGCGACTGTGGCGGCAAACGCGAATGAGCGGCGGTGGCGTTTCGATCGGCTTTCGCTGCCGGTCAAATTCTACCTCACCCTCGCGCCGCTCCTGCTCATGGGCGGACTCGTCGCATGGGTCGTCTGGTCGAGCCTCCAGAGCAATGCGCAGGAGCTCATCGCTGCCCGGCGCGTGAAGGAACTTGCAGTCACTTCGCTGTCGCTGCTTCTCACGCAGGATGATGCCTCCAAGGTCTTGTTGATCGATCCGGAAAATGGAGCGGCCAACATGCGGAAGATCGAAGCCTACGATGCCTGTCAGGAGACGTTCGCGCAGATGGAGAAGCTGACGCATTCGCCGAACCTCCTCGGCCTGATCCGCCAGCTGCAGCGCATCGATGAAGCGGAACTTCGCCCGCTCGATACCGAAGTGCTCGAAGCGAGCATCGGCGGAAATCCAGAAGCGGCACGCAAAGTCTATTTCACGAAATACGAACCGGTGCGTGCGCGTTACGAATCCACCCTGCGCGAAGTTGTGTCCGAATCGGAGAAGGCCGCGGAAGCGGCCGCTCATGAAATGACCGTGCGAAACAGGAAGTCGTTTTACCTCATTTGCGGTTCACTGGGCGCGGGGTTGATTCTCGTAATGCTCACCATGGTCACCGTGACACGCCACGTCAGCCGGCGTCTGCATCGCACCACCGAGCTGCTGCAGACGCAATGCGAAGTCACCGGCGAATCGAGCGATCAATTGCGCGGCGCGAGCCAGAACCTCGCATTTGCGTCGTCATCGATCGCCGCATCGCTGCAGGAAACCAGCGCCTCGCTGGAAGAGCTCTCGAGCATGACCCGCCGCAACTCCGAGAACGCCGCCACCACCAAGGATCTCGCCTCGCAGGCGCGCGCCGCCGCCGAGAAAGGCGCGGGCGACATGCAGGCCATGGCCCAGGCGATGGACGCCATCAAACAATCCAGCGACAACATTGCGAAGATCATCAAGACCATCGACGAGATCGCGTTCCAGACCAACCTGCTCGCGTTGAACGCGGCGGTGGAGGCCGCGCGGGCTGGGGAAGCCGGTTTGGGATTCGCCGTCGTGGCGGATGAAGTTCGCAGCCTGGCGAAACGCAGTGCCGATGCCGCGCGCGAAACCGCGGAGAAGATTGAAGATTCCATTCGCAAAAGCCGCATGGGCACCGAACTGACCGGCGCTGTCGCGACCAGCCTTTCCGACATCGTGCTGAAAGTGAGAAGCGTGGATGAACTGGTCGCTGCGATTGCCACTGCGTCCAAGGAACAAAGCCAGGGATTGGCGCAGATCAACAGCGCCGTCGGCCAGATGGACAAGGTCACCCAGACCAATTCCTCAAACGCCGAAGACACGGCAAACGCCGCCGAACGCCTCAGCACCCAATCCACTTCGCTGCGTCAGGCCGTCACCGAACTGCTTCAGCTGCTCGATGGGGAGAAGGCGGGCAATCCGATGGGTTCACCTTTGGACTCGGCCTCGCCGGCATCCCAGGTCGGCAACGGTCAAACGGAAGTTCCGCTGCCTGTGCATGGTTCCAGCATGTCGCGCCGCCGCAACCGCCCGGCGCAGCTGGCGTCTTGATTGCCGGAGAAGCTGCATCTGGTCTGAAGAATCCGCGCCGATACAGGTCGGAAATTCGAATGGCGAAAACCTGTCAACCGTTCGCCCGCGCCTGGGATTCAAGCCAGTCACAAGCTTGGGGGAGCACAACGTTCCATTGGAAACGCTTCGCCCGTTCCCAGGCATTCGTTCGCAAGCGTTCGTAGCTGCCGGTGCTCTTCAAAACCGAGGAGACGGCGTCGGCAACGGCTGCTGGCGTTTCGCTCGATGTAACGATTCCCGTTTCGTTGTGAACCGTGGAATCCACCAGGCCGGCCACAGGATATACGATCGCGGGCGTTCCCATCGCATTGGCTTCAATTACGTTCAAACCCCAGCCTTCGCGGACGGAGCAATGGACGAGGAAATGCGCCTCACGCAACTCACAGTTCTTTGCTTCCTCCTCGAGCCCGCCGGTGAACCGGACGCGGCTCGTCAGGTTCAACTCTGCTGCGAGCCGCTCCAAATCGCCCACAACCTCGCCGTTTCCCACGACCGTCAGCTGCGCGTTCACGCCGCGTTGAACCAGATGATGGGTCGCGCGAATCGCCTGATCGATTCGCTTGTTCGGGGCCAGTCGGGAAACAGTAATGAGCTTTACTGGTTCCTGAAGCGGCTTGGGATCGAGCGCCGCCACGGGCGTGGTGTCGCAGCCATTGGGAATCACCTTCACTTCTCGAACGCCGTTTCGCCCAAGGGCGGTGCGCGTGGAATCGGAGGGCGTCCAAAACGGCACGTGGCGATAAAGCCAATGCGTCCAGGTTTCCTGCGTACGGCCAATGCTGCTCAAGGGCCAATGGTAAAAGCTGTCCCAGATTGGGCCGAGAACCTCGTGAATGTAAGCCACGCACGCCGTGCCGCACCACC
>CAMLLE010000137.1 GCA_946480555.1 uncultured Verrucomicrobia subdivision 3 bacterium | reverse complement strand
CCACTTCAATCTCGCGCGACGATCCGGGAACGAAAATGGCCACTTCCGAACCGAATGACATCGAAACCGGCGGAATAATCGCCAGCGGTCGTCCGGTTCCATCCGGCCCGGCTTTCTCCTGCACGGGCTGATCGCGCAGCACAATCGTTTGGCCTGCGATTTCAAATGCGCACTCGATCGGCAACGCGGGCGGATTCTGGGGTTCGGTAATCAGTGACAAATCATCCACGCGGAACATTCCCGTTTCGCGCTCGGCGCGCAGCCAGTACGGATGTGTGAACGGCGCGTTACCCGGAACGACAAACGTTGACTCGCGTTCAACCGGCTTGGCGGCAGTCAGGGCGATCGGCTGCTTTAAAAAAGGCTCGTTGCCAATCCGCGCCGATATCCAGCGCACTGCGTGTCCGTCCTTAACAGCCACGCGGTGCTTCAGCATCAGCTTCTCACCCGGCACAACCTCTGCCGCCTGAACAGTCGTCGTAACCTCCAGACCAACGCACGCGGCGATGATGCGATCCAGTTGCTCCCGCTTCTCGGCAATGACGGTGTCGTTCGGCAGCGATTTCATGGCGGCATGAACCTTGAGCAAGGCCGGCACGTTCGCGGCGAGATTGTTGGAATCGAAATTGGAAAGCGCTGCGTCTGTCAGCCGCGCAACCTCGGCTCCGACGTGAACGCGATTCCAAGTCGCATCGACGCCTTCCATGAAATCATTTGTCGCGGGCGCGCCGTCGAGCAGTTGAAGATTCTCGGTGCGAGTTGCACCGCCGCCGCGACCGCCGAAATTGTCGAAACCTTGCGTCTTGTGCATCGCGCGACTGCGGTTCGCGAGTTCCATCAGCGATGTTCCGGACACAGGATCGGTGCCGCCAATCTCCATTGAAAGCCCTTCGCTACCGCCGCCCCAGCGGTTCATAAAAATGCGTTTCGGCTGCCACGGCTTCAGCGTCTTGAGTTGATCTGGAAATGCGTTCGCATCGCCAGCCAGCTTGAACGCTTCGCGCGCCAGCACAGCCGAGGCGGTGTGATGCCCGTGCGTGCCGCCGGGCTGCGGCGAGAAACGAGTGATGATCACGTCTGGCTGGAAATGGCGGATGATGCGAACGATGTCGGCCAGCACTTCCTGTTTGTTCCAGATGCGGAGTGTTTCCTGGTAATCCTTGGAGAATCCGAAATCGATCGCGCGCGTGAAGAACTGGCGTCCGCCATCAAGTTTGCGGGCGGCGAGCAGTTCCTGGGTGCGCGCCACGCCGAGACGCTCATCGAAATCGGACGCGAGAACGTTTTGACCGCCATCGCCGCGTGTCAGAGAAAGATAGGCGGTTCGGTAGTTCTTCCCGCGCGCCAGGTATGCGATCAGTTGCGTGTTTTCATCGTCGGGATGTGCAGCCACATAGAGCACGGTGCCCATGTTTTGAAAGCTGCGCAGGTCCTGAAGGATGGCGGCGGGCGAAGTTGCGGCATGGGCTTGGGAAAGCAGCATCGCGGCGAGAAACAGGCACGTTTGGAGTTTCAATGTTGCAGAGGAAGTATGGGCGGAGCGGCAGCTCCGCCCTACCAACGGCAACAACGGCGGGGCTGCGCTGCCGCGCAGCCCAAACTCTATGCCGGTTCGAAGAAACCGCAGAGATTCACCGAACAACTCACGGCAATCTGGAATGTGCATCTGGAAAACACCGGGCTCGAAAGCCCGGTGAACGGGCAGGCTGGAAAGCCTGCCCTACAACGAGGTGGGCCTTTACTTGAGGCTGGCGATCAGGTCTTCGTTCAACTTCACGTAGCCGCTGTCCTTGGCTTCCTTGGCCAGTTCAGTGGAACGCTTCGCGGCAGCAATGGCGCCTTCCTTGTCGCCGAGCTTGGCAAGGATTTTGGCTTTAAGATGAACGATGTAGAAGGCTTCGCGCTCAGCCACAGCGGCGTCGACCCATTCCTTCGCCTTCTTCATGTCGATGTTGTGATCGTGATAAAATGCGGCCGCCTGGAAGTAGGGTTTCTGGCCACCGCTCGCGGCCATGACCTGTTCGATCTGCGCCTTCAGCTTGCTGAGATCGACTTGCAGCTTCACCGGAACGCGAGTCTTTTCCCAAATCAAGTTCAGCGTGGCGGAATCGTCGCGCAAATCATTGATGTCGATCGTGAATGTCTCGATTGCGTCCGCGAGCTTCTCCGGCTTGGCTTTCACGCGAACCAGGTCGTCCTTGTCGCTGTAGCGATACGAGCCCCATTGCTGCGAACCCTTGCTGATAATGATCGTCCACTCGTTTTCGCCAGGGATGGTGAACAGGCCATATTTTCCTGCGGGCACGTCCGTGCCATTGATTTTGACGGGCGTGCTGAAGCTGATGGTGGTGGCGTTGTTCGCGCCCGTGCGCCAGACCTCGCCATTGGAAACCAGGCCGCCGAAGATCTTGCGTCCTTTGACGCTTGGCCGGGAATAAACGATTTCGATGTCCGTTAGACCGACGCGCTGCTTGAGCGTCGGGGTTGGGCTGGCAGCGGGGAATTCAACGCGCGGCGGTTGCTGCGCGGTGGCATTGAGGGCAAGCATTCCAGCTCCGGCGAGCAGGAGACAAGACAGGAACAGTTTTGTTTTCATAGGATTCGTGCGCGTATTGTTACCCATTATTTCTGAACTGCAAATGGCGTGGAAAATTGTGCGTTTTCCCACGACACCTTCAACAGACCGCCGCCGGCCGGATTTCGCTCAATCGCCATTGTGAATTGTTCCACCGGCTTCTCGAGCGTTTCCTTTTTCAGGTCGATACGCGCCAGATCCTGCTTCTCGTCATACTGCACGCCCCATTGCCCAATCTGCTTGTTGATGATCAGCTTGGTCGAACCGTCTTCCTGCGGCAGGAGGAACAGCGTGTAAGCGCCGGCGGGAACGGTCGTTTCGCCAAACACGAGCGGCTTCTGCGTGGTCAGCAACGTGGCTTCATTCGCGCCGAGGCGCCACACTTTGCCGTATGGGACAAGGCCGCCCCAAATCTTGCGATCTTCGCCCCCGCGCGGGCTCTTGATGGAAGGACGGGCATAGTAAACCGTGACGCGATTGCCATCGATCACGGCGCCGGTGACATCCGGCGGGCTGACGCGTTTTTGCTGGGCAGATGCGTTGATGGTTAGCAGTGCCATGGCTGTGCCAAGGAGGATGGATTTTAAATAGTTCATCGGCATGTGGGTTGATGTTGTGATTTCCACTAGGAGCACCGAACTGAACCCTTGGTTACAGAAAGCGAAGGGGTGAAATTGACAAACCGGCATGGACTTCTATTCTGGCCCGCAGGTGGCCGTAGAAAAGGAATACCATGAAAGTTCAGAACACCGTCCGTTTGGAGGGCGGCAGTGCCACCAGGAGTCTTCACTGCGCCGCCTTCACTTTGATTGAGTTGCTGGTGGTCATCGCCATCATTGGAATCCTGGCGAGCATGCTTCTGCCCAGCCTGGCGCGCGGAAAGGAACGCGCGAGAGAAACTCAATGCATCAGCAATCTCCCACAGATCGGGATCGGCTCACGAATGCTTTGGGACGACAACAGCCTCAAGTTCGCAATGACCAGCGGCGGATGCGATCCCTTGCCTGGCTGCCTGATGACGAACCATGGTTCGGCGCGCTCACGCGAACTATTTTATTACCTCGGCGATTCGAAAGTTTTCCGGTGCCCGATGGACAAGGGAAAAATCAGCGAGCACTGTCACGAACACCCGACGACAACGCTGTTTCCATCTTGCTGGGAAACCCGAGGGTTCAGCTACGAATTGAACCTCGGCAATCCCGTCGGTATTCCCATTCCGTCGACACGACGTCCCATTGCGGGAACGCTCGCGGGAAAATCGGAAGATTGGCTTCCGGATCCCGCACGCTTCATTCTTTTTCACGAGCCGCCCGCGAAGCCGCAGGTTTGCCACGATCCCTCACCGCTGTTTGACCCCACGTGGTATCAATGGCATCGCAATCGCGGACGGACTGTGTTCCAAGATCCCCGCATTGCGCCTTCCTTGTTCTACTCGCCGGTACTGTTTGCCGATGGTCACAGCCAGTTTTTGAATTTCTCCAAATCGCTGCAAACGGATCCCTATTATCCGTTTGAAGAAACCAAGGACTGGGTCTGGTATAAACCAGTTCCCGAGCCTGTCACTGAATGAAAAATCCTGAAGCCGAAAAAAGGGCTGAGATTTCCTTCACGCGGGAGGAGAAAATCAGCCGGCTGGAACGGCTGATCGACGCCTTGGAAGTGGCGTCGGAGCGACTGGCTCAGGAACGGGGCGCCGCCCTGCCGCTCGGAATGGCGCTCCGCGCAGAATGTGTTCGTTGCGAAGTCGAAGTTGCCGGATCCGACCTGTTGCGCCTGGCACAGGTGCCAAGCACGGATGACACCGATTGGCTGAAGCGATTGCGCAACGGGCATTGCGTCAATCCCCGCTGCTCAGCCACCAACTATCGCGTCCATTTTCTGCGGCATCCAGAAATTGAGTGGCCCACATTGTTTGCGCAAGGCAATGAACCAACACCCCCCATGCCGGCTGAGGAATCAGAGACGGAAGCGCTGAAGAAGCCCGCGCGAGCCACACTTCCGCGCAATGAGCTCCTGATTCGCATTGGAATTCTTCTTCTTCTGCTGCTGACGGTATTTGTGATTCGCCAGATGTATTTTGGCGGCCGAATTCCAATCGTCCGTGAGCCTGAGAAATTCAAACTGGGCACCCTGCCTCCCGGCCAGCAAGAGCCGGTGGACAGGGCGTTGCCGCATTGAAGGATAATTCCGCCCGCAGCGGACAGGCCGAATCAAGCCGCTTCCGCGAGCGCGTTGTTGATCCGCGTTATGGCTTCGTCGATCTCGGCCGGCGTGGTGAACCCGATGACAATCGAGTCAATATCCTTCCGACTCATCGCGTAACGGATGGATTTTTCGCGCTCGGCAGGATCGCGGAAATCGCCATTGCCAAAAATCTTCATTCCGATGACGCCGCGCCCTTTCTGGTGCATGGATTCGATCTCCGCCACCACCGGCTCGATCTCGGCCGTGGAGCCGCCGGAATCGCCGTTGATGATGTCCATGTGTTTACCCTGCGGATTAATCCGCACGAGATGCACTTCCGTCCAGTCGGTCGTGGTAGCAGCTCTCAGCGCCGAGAGCGAATGGCACGAGACACCCTTCGCCAGAATCCATTTCTTCTCCTTCGCCTCGTTGAACCCGTCCATCACGCGCTTCCACTGATCCGCGTCGGTCCAGTTGCCCCGCGTCATGCAATGAATCAACAAGCTGTCAATGTAATCGGTATCGAAGGCTTTGCGATGCTTGTCGATGGCACCCAGCACGTCTTCAGGACGACCCGGCACCTTGGATTGGATGAACAGCTTCTCGCGCGGGAGCCCCTTGATGGCGTCCGCAATCCATGGAAACGTCGCATAACGCTCCGCCGTATCGATGTAGGTAATGCCCTGATCGTAAGCGTAGCGAATCAACTTGCAGAACTGCTCTTTGCCCTCGGCCGTTTGCAGGTGGCCATTATTACTGCCGGTCCCGATACCGAGCCGACTGATCTTGATCCCCGTTTTGCCGAGCGGCACCTGGTCAACCGCCGTCCGTTTGGCCGTCGCACCGAACGCACGAGGGATGACGGAAGGTGCCACGAGGGCGGTTCCAGCGGCCAAAGCGGAAGTACGGAGAAAGTCACGGCGGCTCAGGGCATGCGGTTTCATACACGTTAAGGACGCCTCAGCGCGTGAATGGTTTCAGCTGATAATGCGTTCATGTGGCACAGGCGGAATGTAATCACGGGTCCAAGCCGCAGCAACAGCCAGATTCACAAGCAGCATGGAGAATCCGCCTAATTCACCGTCATTGATGCGCCGGGAATGTTTCTTCGGAGATTCGTTTCGAACAGCGTCACCGAAAGCGGGTTCAAAATTTCGTGTGTTCATTTGCCGAACGGCGTGGAATGGACGGGCTCATCGGTGAATAGCAGCCGGTTGGCAGACGTCGCAACGAGCGATTCGATTGAGTTTTTAACAATGATTTGACAACCGATTATTGACCTACGAAGCTGCGGGGCGTCGTGCCTCCGGGTTCAGTTATGAACGGGATGGATACTCCAGTAGAGAAATCAAGGAAGTTGCGTCTCTTGGTGGTAGATGATGAACCGAACATCGTCGAATGCCTGAAGTTGATTCTTGCACTCGACGGTCATCACGTCGTCACCGCCGATAACGCCGATACTGCGCTGGGCATTTTTGGGTCCAGCCAGTTCGATGTCGTCTGTACCGATTACTCCATGCCCGGAATGCGCGGCGATCAGTTTGCGGCAGCGATCAAAGCCATCCGCCCCAAACAACCGGTCCTGATGATTTCCGGATTGGCCAGCACGTTGAACAAGCCGCCGGGCGTGGATTACATCGTCACCAAACCGTTCGCTCCGAAAGATCTTCGGGAGGCATTTTCGTCCATTCTGGGGGACAACAGCCGCGACGAATCAACCCAGGACTATTCGCTTCGCCACGGGGAAGAGCTTCAGATCAAAGCCTGATCAAGCTTGGGACCGGGTCGAGGCAGTGGTTCTCGATCGCAGTTTCAGTTTCCCGCGTAATCCACAAAATTCTTCAGCAATCGCAAACCCACGTTCTGGCTTTTCTCCGGATGAAATTGCGTGGCAAACACGTTCCCGCGCCAGACGGACGATGCGAAAGTTTCGCCATACGAGGTCTGAGTCGCGACGATGGAACTCTCCTGCGGTTTGGGGAAGAAGCTGTGAACGAAGTAAACGTAGCTGCCCTCCGGAATGTCCCGATAAAGCGGACACGCAGGATTGATTGATTCCAGCTGGTTCCAGCCGATCTGCGGCACTTTCAGGCCGTTTACGCCGGCAAAGCGCACCACGTTGCCACGGAACACCGCAAGTCCCGCAGCGCAACTATTGAACTCCTCGCTGCGATCAAACAAGGCCTGATACCCGACGCAGATGCCAAGAAAAGGGCGGCCGCTCTGAATGAACGCGCGCGTGGCGCCGAGCAGTTCCTGTTTTTCCAGCGCGTGCATGCAGTCGTCAAACGCGCCCACGCCCGGCAGGACTGCCGCGTGCGCCGCAGCCAATCCAGCGGGATCGCGCACGACCTCCACTGGCGCGCCCACTTTCAAGAGGGCATTGTGGACGCTTCGCAGATTTCCAGAACCATAGTCAAGCAGCGCAATCACCGGCGCACCATACGGCCTGAGCAGCTCAGGCGCAATTTCATTGAAACATCCGTTGTTTCGCACGCCCTCGTTGCGCCTCCGCCACGCTGGGTTGTGAACCTCTTTAGAATGTCTCCCCCTAGGCTCGTCGCCCCATCTGGACGGCGGATTTATCCCCATTTAAGAATTCCGCAACCTGAGCTCAGACTCGCGCCATGAAAGCTCTAAATCAACTGGCAGCAATCGTCCTTGGGCTAGTGCTCGGCGCCAGCACGACGTACAGCCAGGAACAATACTCCATCGAGTTCACCGGATATTCG